>JAIXPW010000056.1 GCA_027485995.1 Verrucomicrobiaceae bacterium | reverse complement strand
TCAGGCTTCGAGGAAAGGATCTGGTCGATCTGTCCCTGGGCCATGATCGAGTAGGCGGTGCGCCCGATCCCGGTGTCCATGAACATGTCGTTGATGTCCTTCAGGCGGCAGAGCGTGCCGTTGATCCGATATTCGGACCGACCGTCGCGATAGACCCGGCGGGTGATGGCCACCTCGCTGTAGGAAACCTTCAAGGACTCCTCGCAATCGGCCATCGTCAGCGTGACTTCCGCCATGCCGAGGGCCTTGCGCTTTTCGGTTCCGCTGAAAATGACGTCGGCCATTTCGCCGCCGCGGAGGGCCTTGGCGGAGGTTTCACCGAGCACCCAGCGGATGGCATCGACGACGTTGGACTTGCCGCAGCCGTTGGGGCCGACGATGCCGGTCACGCCCTTGGCGAATTCCAGCACGGTTTTGTCCGCGAAGGACTTGAAGCCGTGGATTTCTAGAGTCTTGAGATACATCCTGACAGGAAGGGGTTGGAGGTTCGCTCGAAGAGGGATGAGCGAGGTGAATCTACTCCCGCGATTCCGGCTCGGCAATCCGCCAGGCTCCGATCACACCACATGCTGTGCTAGTTTACGCAAATACACACCACATCTTGTGCATTGAGGTATTTAGCCAGTCCGAAGCATTTCGCAACTCGGATCCGGAACCTCTCGAAATTCAAGGGCCTGTGAGCCTCACGAAATTTTCCAGTCCAGCCTCCAGTTTCCTGTTGCAACTCCGTCTCAATAGATGATCATTCGCCCACATGGCACACGCCCTCGCCAACGAATTGACTGCGGACAGCGCCATGACGCTGAACCAGGCGCGTGTTGGCTGTGACATGACCATTCAGGTTCTGAGCGGCCCTTCCTGTGACCGCCTGCGGGACCTCGGATTCTGTGAGCAGTTGCAGGTTCGGAAGCTCGCCAACGGCCGCAATCTGATCTGCTCCGTTTGCGGCACTCGTCTTGCCATCAGCCGGGAACTGGCCGATCAGGTGATTGTCGCTCCGGTCCGCTGAATCGAGGACTCCGTTCCCATGTCTGATTCCCCCGCTCTCGAAACCATTGCGTTGGTCGGGAATCCGAACGCCGGAAAGACCACCCTTTTCAACGCGCTCACCAAATCCATCGAGCGCGTCGGCAACTACGCCGGGGTGACCGTTGCGGTGAAATCCGGGGAAATGTTCACCCCGCATGGCCGAAAAGTCCGAGTGCTCGACCTTCCGGGCTGCTACTCGCTGCGTTCAAGCTCGCCTGATGAGAAAATCGCCCGCGATGCACTTCTTGGAGAGGCACCCGACGTTCCGAAGCCTGATTTGGCACTCTGCGTGGTCGATGCCTCGAATCTCGAACGTCATCTCAATCTCGTTCTCCAGGTCATCGAACTCGGCATCCCGGTCGTCATCGCCCTGAACATGGTGGACGTCGCGGAAGGCCAGGGCCTGAGGCTCGATCCGGCGAAGCTTTCCGAAGAACTCGGAGTCCCCGTCGTGCCCATCCAGGCCAACGCCGCCAAGGGCCTCGTCGAACTCAAGCAAGCCCTCCGCCATCCTCTGCCCCACGCAGCGGAAAGCCCATGGGCATCGGGAGAGGGCGATCCGGAAACCCGCCGCCGCCAGACCGTGGCAAGGCTCTGCAACCTCGTGGCCCGCCGACCGGACGCGCACCAGCAGACGCTTTCCGACAAACTCGATGCCGTGTTCCTTCACCCACTGTGGGGCTGGGTTTCATTCCTGCTGATCATGTTCGCCGTGTTCTGGGCGATCTTCTCCTTCGCGGACATCCCGATGGGCTGGATCGAGGCGGGGCTTGGAAATCTCGGGAATTGGCTCGGCGGGGTGATCCCTGAAGGCGATCTGCGCTCGCTCGTGGTCGATGGAGCGGTCCCCGGGGTCAGTGGCGTGCTGGTGTTCCTGCCGCAGATCGTCCTGCTGTTCCTCTTCATCGGCTTGCTGGAAAGCTCCGGCTACATGGCACGCGCCGCCTACCTGATGGACGGCTTCATGTCGAAAGCCGGACTGAGTGGAAAGGCCTTCCTGCCGCTCTTCAGCTCCTACGCCTGCGCGATTCCCGGGGTGATGGCCACCCGCACGATCGACTCCGCCAAGGAGCGGCTCGTCACCATTTTCGTGGCCCCCTGGATGAGCTGCTCGGCCCGCCTGCCGGTGTATTTCCTGATCGTCCCGCTGCTGCTTCATGAGGACGAAGGTTCTTGGAAACAGGCGCTGATCCTGTTCGCGATCTACACCCTCGGCACCCTCTCCGCCTTCGTCGTTTCCCGCGTGCTGAGAGGGCGGCTCGGTCCCGACAAGACCCCGAACCATTTCCTGCTCGAACTGCCGCCCTTCCGCTCTCCCCAGTGGAGCTACATTCTTCGACACGTCCTGGATCGCGCCTGGTCCTTCATCGCCAAGGCCGGCACCCTCATCCTCGGGCTTTCGATCCTGCTCTGGGCCCTGAAGACCTATCCGAAAAGCGAGGGCAGCGACTCCGAAAAACTCGCCCACAGCGCCATGGGCCGCATCGGAGCGGTGATCGAGCCGGTGGTGAAGCCCCTAGGATTCGACGGCCGCACCGGCACCGCCATCCTGACGTCCTTCGCCGCCCGCGAGGTCTTCAACACCACCATGGGCATCATCTTCAACGTCGAGGAAACCGACGACGAAGCCGCCACCCGCGGACGGATCCGCGAGAAAATTTCCGCCGCCACCTGGCCGGACGGTCGACCGCTGTTCACGCCGCTGTCGCTGATCTCACTGCTCGTGTTTTACATCTACGCGCTGCAATGCCTGCCAACCTCCGCCGTCGTGGCGCGGGAGGCAGGCTCGTGGAAATGGGCGGCCGGCCAGTTTGCGTTCATGAGCGGCTTCGCCTACCTTGCCTCGCTCGTCGTGTTCCAGATCGGACGGGCCTTCGGCCTTTCCTGACCCCCTACCCTCATGCCCCACTGGCAAACCCTCGTCGCCCTCGGCATCGTCCTCGCCACCCTGCTGATCTTTCTGATCCGCCTGCTGCGACCGGCACCCAAGGGCGGCTGCGGTCATGGCTGCGGCTGCGAGGCAAACTCCCTTCGGCAGCATTCCCACAAGGATCCATCGACCCATGCGGAATCTCCATCCGAGGAGTCAGAGAGTTCCGCGTCCTGAACGCAGGCAGGCCCACTCCGACCACCGGACTTGAAACGCTTCGCCTGAAAACCAAAGACCCCAATCCAGAGAAACTGGACTGGGGTCTTTGGCGGACCGGGAGGGATTCGAACCCTCGGTAAGGTTACCCCTACGCCTCTTTAGCAAAGAGGTACTTTCGACCGCTCAGCCACCGATCCGTTGCTTGCGCGAGAGGGTTCAATCACAGAGAAACGAGGTCGTCAACCACCTGACCGCATTTTCCTTCGATGACTTGCAGCGGTGTGCCTCCGGCCCCATGGTGACGCCATGAAACGCCTCCTTGGATTTACCGCCATGATCGGACTCACGATCAGTCTCGCGGGTTGCTCGCTGTTCGAGGCCGGCGGCAGAAAGGACGAAAAAAAGGAATCCGCGCCCTCGTCGAAACTCGTCGGACGGATCGCCTCCATCTCAAATGACCGGAAGTTCGTGATGATCCAGAGCTACGGAAGTTGGAATGTCCCGGCGGGCAGCATCCTGACCAGTCAGGGTCCCGACAATCGGGTCGCGAACCTCCGCTGCAGCGGCGAGAAACTCGGACAGTACGCCGCAGCCGACATTCAATCCGGAATGCCCGGGAGTGGCGATGCCGTCTTCACCAGCCCGGAGGTGCCGACCAAGCCCGGCGAAACGACGACTCCGAAGGCACCGGAAGGTTTCACCCCGAGCTTCAACTCCGGAACCACCAGCGAGCCCACTCTCCCGCAAGTTCCGTAATTTCAAAAAAATAGCCTCGCATTAGTCAACTTTCCTTAAATTTTTGTAATTTGGGGTTGATTACAATCCGGAAAGCCTGGTAGCTTCTCTTTCGCAAAGGTTGTGCTCCCTTACTTGTCCCAAAGCATGAACACTACAACCAGCCATGAAATTGAGCACATCGAGCGCTTCGAGCGCATCGGTCCACGCCGACGCGGATCGTCTCGCGGACTTCGTCCTGTTTACGCAGCGTAGCTGCATCCTGAACCTGTCATCTGAACTCAACAAAGGAAACGTCTCATTTCCCCAGTTCTTCCTGCTGACCTACCTTTCGAGCGAGGAGTATCTGACCATGTCCGATATCGCGAAAAAGATGGGCCATTCGACCGCTGCGGCCACCGGCCTCGTCGATCGACTTGAAAAGCTGGCTTACGTGGAACGTGTCCACGCTGCCGAAGACCGTCGTAAGATCATGGTGCGCATCACCCAGAAGGGCATTGAGCTCGTCGCGAAGATGCGCAAGGAGATCGCAACGGATCTTGCGGGAATTCTCGCCGGCATGGATGAAGATGAAGCTGAAACCGTTGAACATACCAAGCGCGCCATCAAAGGCCGCGTGATGGCCTGAACACCGGAATCTGCGAACGAACCCGCTTGGCGGATCCATCGCGCCTCCGTTACGGTCGCTCCGTGACGGAGGCGCTCCCTTTTCCAGACCGAATCAATTCCCT
>JAIXPW010000083.1 GCA_027485995.1 Verrucomicrobiaceae bacterium | reverse complement strand
CAGGCCGAGGGCGTCCTCATCGAGGGTGACCTTCGCCGTGAAAAGCAATCGCAGCTCAAGCGTCTCACCTCCATCAACTGCTACCGCGGCATCCGTCACAAGCGTGGCTTGCCCGTTCGTGGCCAGCGCACCCGCACCAACGCCCGCACCCGCAAGGGCAAGAAGAAGACCGTGGGCGTCAAGAAGTAACCAGTAGCACCTTACGAACATGTCTGACGAAGAAATCACGGCTCAGGAAACTGCTGCCCCCATCGAAACTCCCGCTCCTGCGGCCGCCGCTCCGGCTCCTGCCGCTGCCGCCGCCCCTGAAGTGGCTGCTGAAGCTCCCAAGAAGGAGCAGAAGCGCGACATCTTTGCCGAAATCGCCGGTGGCGAAGAGGAAATCAAGATTCACAAGGCCAAGGGCTCCAAGAACGTTACCCGCGGGATCGTTCATGTCACTGCCACCTTCAACAACACCCTTGTCAGCGTTACCGACGCCAATGGCAACTCGATCGGTTGGTCGAGCGCCGGCAAGATGGGCTTCAAGGGTTCCCGCAAGAGCACGGCCTACGCCGCGCAGGTGGTTTCGCAGGACGCTTGCCGTCAGGCGATGGGCCACGGCTTGAAGGAAGTCGAAGTCCGTGTCAAAGGCCCCGGCTCCGGTCGTGAGGCTGCCGTCCGTGCCGTTCAGGGCCTTGGCCTTGAAATCAGCGCGATCAAGGATGTCACCCCGATCCCGCACAACGGATGCCGCCCCAAGAAGGCCCGCCGCGTGTAATCATCTCCAACTTTTAAACGATCATGGCACGTTACACCGGTCCCCGCACCAAGATCAGCCGCCGCTTCGGCGTGGCTCTCTTTGGTCCTTCCAAATCCCTCGAGCGCCGCAACTTCCCGCCGGGCCAGCATGGCATCCGCGCGGGTCGCAAGAAGAAGAGCGAATACTCCGTCGCCCTTGGCGAGAAGCAGAAGCTCCGTTTCCAATACGGCGTCCTCGAAAGCCAGTTCCGCAAGTACTATGAAGAAGCCGCCCGCCGTCGTGGTGTGACCGGCACTATTCTTCTCCAGATCCTGGAACTCCGCCTCGACAACGTTTGCTTCCGCCTCGGCTACGGCAACACCCGTCAGGCTGCCCGTCAGCTCGTCAACCACGGCCACATCCTTGTGAACGGCCGCACGGTTGACATTGCCTCCTTCCAGGTGAAGCCGGGCGACGTGATCAAGGTCGGCGCCAAGCCGTCCTCCCAGCAGTTCGCCCTCCGCATGATGGACCTGACCCAGTCGGTTCCGCTTGTCGATTGGCTCACTGTGGATCGCGATAAGCTCGAAGGCGTCGTCGCCCGCGTTCCAGAACGCTCCGACATCGACCCGCAGGTCAACGAGCAGCTCATCGTCGAGCTTTACTCGCGCTGATCGGTCCCAGGTCCGATTTTTCAAGAACGCCCGGAGGAAACTCCGGGCGTTTTTTGTGTTGTGGAACCTGGTGCTGAAAGCACCTCAAGATGCGGCTGGTAGGGAGATGGAGCATGTCACCTTCCATCCCCAGCCTGTTCCTCGCCGTCTTGCCGCTTCTGACAGGGGCTCTGTCCGCCGGGGAGGATCTCGTGGTGGATGGATTCGAGGGCGAACGCTTCGGCGACTGGAAGGCAACGGGAGATGCCTTTGGAAATGCTCCGGCGACTGGCGCATTGAATGGTCAAATGGCGGTCACCGGCTTCCAGGGCCGTGGATTGGTGAACAGCTATCACGGCGGCGATGAGTCCACCGGCAGGTTGGTTTCGGCCCCCTTCAGGATCGAACGCCGGTATCTGAACTTCCTGATCGGCGGTGGTGGCTTTGCGGGCGAGACCTGCATGAACCTGCTATCCGATGGAAAAGTTCTCCACAGCGCCACAGGGACCAATGTGGTGGCGGGTGGCAGTGAGAAGCTCGATTGGAAGACCTGGGATCTCGCCGGCTTGGAGGGAAAGCAGGTGGCGCTGGAAATCGTCGATGCCCGAAAGGGGACCTGGGGGCATGTGAATGTGGATCAAATCGTCCAGAGTGACCTGCCCGCGAGGATGGATGTCCGCAAGGAGTTCAAGATCAGCAGCCGCTATCTGGTGTGGCCGGTCACACGGAATCTCTCGGGAAGGAACCGGTTTTTCCTGACCCTCGATGGTGAGCAGAAACCGCTGGCCTGCGTGAACATCGCCCTTTCGGAGACTCCGGACTTCTGGGTGTTCACCGACCTCTCCGACTATCAGGGTCGGACGATCACGGTGACCTCGGATCTTCCCCAGGCCTCGAAGAAGTCGTGGGAAATGGTGGCCATTTCAGACACTTATCCCGGTGAGGAGACACTCTACTGTGAACCACTACGGCCGCAGTACCATTTCACCAGCAGGCGTGGATGGCTCAACGACCCCAACGGTCTGGTTTGGGAAAATGGAACTTGGCATCTGTTCTATCAACACAATCCCTACAACACCGGCTGGGACAACATGCACTGGGGCCACGCCTCCAGTACGGATCTCTTTCACTGGAAGGAAAAGCCCGATGCACTGTTTCCCGACGCGGAAGGATACATGTATTCCGGTTCGGCCGTTCTCGCGACGCGCGATCAGGTTGGATTTCCGATCAAGGGCGAACAGGCCCTGGCCCTGTTCTACACGGCGGAGGGCACCCGGAGTCATGTCCCGGGGATCAAGACCACTCAAGGCCTGGCCCTCAGCGAGGACGGCGGTGCGATCTTCCACAAGTTCAAGGGCAATCCGGTGGTGCCACACCGGGTCGCGGAGAATCGCGATCCGAAGGTGTTCTGGCATGAGCCGACGAAGAGTTGGGTGATGGCGCTCTATCTCGATGGAGATGAGTATGGCATCTATTCCTCGAAGGGGCTCGCAAACTGGAGCCCGGTCGGCGGATTCCATATCCCGGGAAATTCGGAATGTCCGGATCTGTTTGAACTCCCGGTGGAGGGTGATTCGAAGAATTCCCGCTGGGTCGCCTGGGGGGCGAATGGGAGATATGTCTTGGGTGGCTTTGATGGCAGGAGTTTCACGCCACAATCTCCTCCGCAGCGGCAGTATTTCGGAGCGGCCTATGCGGGGCAGACCTACAACGGTGCGCCTGGTGCAAGGCGCGTCCACATCGGATGGATGCGGGACAATGGGGGACTTGAAGGCGCACCTTTCAACCTTCAGATGACCCTGCCCATGGAGTTTTCATTGGCAAAGGATTCGAAGGGCGGGATTCGACTTCACATCGAACCTGTCCCTGAAGTTGTGGCCTTGCGTGGCTCCACGAAGGAGTGGAGAAATCTGGTCTTCAAGCAGGGGGATCAGGATCCGCTGGAGGACTTCAGCGGGGGATCGTTCGAGGTCGAGGCGGTGATCGATGCGGCATCCACTGCTTCGGAGATGGGACTGATGGTCTTCGGCAAGGTTCCGGCGATCTGGAGAAAGTCGGACCAGGCCTTCAGCGGCATGGAAGGCCCACAGGAACCGGTCGACGGCAGGATGAACCTCAGGTTGTTCGTCGACACCGTGTCGATGGAGGTCTTCGTGAACGGAACCTACACCGGACGCTATCTGCGTCAGCGCAGCGACGCGAAGGCGATCAGCCTGATCGCCAAGGGCGGCGAGGCCAGATTCGAGTCCCTGCGGATCCACACGCTGCGCTCGATCTGGCGCTGACGCGAATGGAACTGGCGTGGGCAAGATTCCGGAATTCCCTGGACTGTCTTCGTCGCACCGGTGCCAGCCCTCGAGTTCATCAGATTCCCGTCATGAGATCGCTGAATTCAACAGGTTTCAGCTTAAATCCTGAAATACAAACCACGAGATTCACGAAGCATCACGAAAATCAGGCAGTTCCGAAACGCCTCAGACTCGCTCATCAGGTGAGAGCGAAGATGGCGACAATGGCTTCTGCTTTCGTGCTTCTTGTGACTTTCGAGGTTTCCCATTTTCCTGTTAAGGTTCACAGACTGCTTCCCAAACTGCAGGGATTCATTTGCAAGCTGTTCAAAATCATCGAAGAACTTCTCAACTCTGTGCCATTCTCATGGTCTCCCTCGCAGATCCATGTTATCGGGTTGGGTGACGGGCTCATCCTGGAGCTCGAATACATCTGGCAAACTCGAAGCCCGTCCAGCACGAAACTGCCGCCAAAAAATCTTGGCAAAGCGGATCGGGAAGCTAGGCTCGTGGGCAATGAGTCTCGGTGGAAAAAACACCAGCGGCATCCTTCGAACAGGGTTTCCGAGCCGTCTTTGTTCTCTGCCCGCCCGGCACTTATCGCTCCACGATTCCGCTGTTTCTCCGCTTCTGGTCCGTCCTCCTGTCCTCTTGTAAGCACTCACGACCCAAACAGTTTTCCAGCAGTGATGGCCTATCGAAACATACCTTCGACTTCGAGCGCGGCCTCACCCACGTTTCGACAAAGTTCTTCCGCTCTTACCGGAGCCTCCCGGGCTGGCATTCATGATTCCCGCGATGCCGTGATCCGGCCGGGTTGCAACTAGGCATATGGAAAGCATCCCGGGCGAGTCGAGAGGCAGCATTCCGCTTCAGTCGCCTCTGCGCTTGTGGATTCTGAGTCTTGTCCTTTTGGCGGGATTCCTTGCGATTTCCTGGTTCTTCGTCTGGAAGGCCGACAATGGAATGCGCGATCAATTCCTCGGAGAAGCCAAGACGGCGGCACTGTCGTTCAGTTCGGCCGATATTGAAAAGCTTTCGGGAACCTCAGCCGATCTCGGGAATCCCGCTTATCTGCGCCTCAAGGCCAGACTGGAGCAAGTGCGGGCATCCGTCGAGGGCGCGCGGTTCGCTTACCTCCTCGGAAGAAACAGCGACGGTGCGGTGTTTTTCTACGCGGATTCCGAGCCCGCCGGAACCACCAATGAATCCCCGGCTGGGCAGATCTACACCGATGTTCCGCCACAGGCGGCTGCCCTGTTCTCCAGCGGTGCCAGCAGAGAAATAACGGTGGGGCCATTTTCCGATCGATGGGGAACCTGGGTGAGTGCTTTCCAGCCGATCCAATCGATCTCGGGCGGACCTGCGCAGATGGTCTTCGCCATCGATCGCAATGCGAGCAAGTGGCGCACCGACGTCTGGATTCACGCCGCCGTGCCGATCGTGTTCGTCCTGCTCTCGGCGATCGGGCTTGCCGCAATCGCCAGCACCGTGAGGAGAGCGGGGAGCATGCTCCCGGGCAAATCCACCGATTCCCGTCCTGAGAAGGCCAACCAGCGGGGGCGGTCTCAAGCCGCGAGTCGCTTTCGCCTGGTGGTCTTTCTCATCCTCGGCCCATCCATTTCCGCTGCGGCCCTCATCGGGATCGGGTGGATGTTCTGGTCCAACAACCAGGAAAGCTCGAGGCAGATCTCGACAGGTCTGCGGCTTCAGGATTTGTCCGGCCAGATCCTGTTGCTGGATGAGGTCCTGACGATGTCCGCGCGCATGGCGGTGGCGACGGGAGATCCGGATTGGGAACGCCGCTACGAGATTCACGAACCTCAACTCGACGCCATCATCCGCGAAGCCAGTCGGCTGGAACCCGGCCTGCTCAATCAGTTTCTAACAGAGACGGACGCGGCCAATGTCCAACTCGTCCAGATGGAGGTCGATGCCTTCGCCTCCCTCGAAAAGGGCGATCGCGATCAAGCGAAGAGCATTCTCAACAGCGCCGAGTACAGCCAACAGAAAAAGCTGTACCGCGACGGGATTGCCAAACTCCAGGAAGGCCTCAAAGGGCGCACGGCCTCGGGTGCCGAGGTTCGCCAGGACCGGAATACCCTGCTCCTGGCAGCACTTGCGTTTCTCCTCATCATGCTCCTGGGCTTCTGGCTGGCACTTGTCCGGGCGATCCATGACAAGAATCGTGCGGAGCATGAAATGATCCTTTCGATGGAGGGTCATCAGATGCGCCTGGAGGCGGAGATCGCGCGTCGAATGGGTGAGCTGGCTGACAGCGAGAAGACATTCCGCGATCTTTTCGAATCGGCCCCGATCGGCATCGCGCTGAGCTGTGGCGGCTCCGGAAAACTTCTTGAGACCAACTCAGCCCTCTCCACGTTTCTCGGCTATTCGCGCGACGAGTTCCTGACCCTCTCTCTAACAGACATCGCAGGTGAGTCCCCGGCCCCGCTGGAGGGTCTGGAGGCGCAGGGGCACTTTGGCCCGGCGGAGTGCACACTTCGCTGCAAGAACTCGGAGCTATTCCCGGTCTCGATGACCGGTTTCCGCATCGTCAAGTCCGACGGCAGTACAGTCCTCTGGACACTTGTCCAGGACTTGTCGAAGCACAAGGAAGCCGAGAAACTGGTTCGTGAGCAGCAAGTGAGACTTCGCGTTTTTGTCGACAACGCTCCTGCGGCCATTGCGATGTTTGATCGCGAGATGCGCTACCTGGCCTGTTCGTCCCGCTGGCTTTCGGATTACAACCTGATCGGCGATCAGGTGATCGGCCGCTGTCACTACGACATATTTCCCAAGGTTAGTCTTGAGTGGCGCGAGATCCATCAACGTTGCCTCGCGGGTGCAAGTGAATCTCAGAAGGAGGATGTCTTCGTGCGGAGAGACGGCTCACGGCGATACACCGCCTGGGCCATCCGACCCTGGCAGCAACCTGATGGGGAGATTGGCGGCATCATCATGTTCACGGAGGACATCACGGCGCGAAAGGAAAGCGAGGCCACGTTGCGCCAGACGAACCAACAGCTGGAGGCAGCGACCCAGCGCGCGACCGAACTCGCCGCGAGGGCCGAGGCCGGCAGCCGCGCGAAAAGCGAGTTTCTTGCAAACATGAGCCATGAAATCCGCACGCCGATGAATGGCGTGATGGGCATGACCGGTCTGCTCTTGGACACAGCGCTGGACATCGAGCAACGTCGCTACGCAGAGGTCGTTCAAGCGAGCGCGGAATCCCTGCTCCGAATCCTCAACGATATCCTGGACTTCTCAAAAATTGAGGCGGGCAAGATGGACCTGGAGGTGAGCTCGTTCAACCTGAACCAGGTGATCGAGACACTCAACGGGTCTTTCGCAATCCAATCCCAACAGAAAAATCTCGAGTTCCTTTGTGCCGTCGATCCCGAAGTGCCCTGCCACCTCTTTGGAGATGTTGGGCGCATTCAACAAATCCTCACGAACCTCGTCGGCAATGCCCTCAAGTTCACGGACGTGGGCGAGATCGAGGTGTTCATCACGGCAGACTCCGTGACGAAGCAGAAAGTCTGCCTCGTCGTCTCCGTGCGCGACACGGGCATAGGAATCCCCAGCCAGAAGCTCTCCCAGATCTTCGATAAATTCACCCAGGCCGATGCCTCGACGACGCGGCGGTTCGGCGGGACGGGTTTGGGCCTTGCGATCTGCCGTCAACTCATCGATCTGATGGGCGGGGAAATGGGCGTTGAGAGTACGTTCGGCAAAGGGTCAACGTTCTGGTTCCGCATCGAGCTTGAGCGGGACCCCGGTGCTCCGGAGCTCCCGAGACTGGATTCCCTCAAAGGATTGCGGGTTCTGGTCGTCGATGACAATGCCACCAATCGGGAAATCCTGCGCCGCCAGCTTGCGTCCTGGGGCATCGCAGCATCCGAGGCCTCCGATGGCCCAGCTGCCCTTGCCGCCATGAGAAATGCCTGCCGCAACGGACTCGGTTTTGATGCGGCCCTGATCGATATGCAGATGCCGGGAATGGATGGCGAAGCCCTCGCAAACGTCATCAACAACGATCCCGACCTGGCCGCGACGCGGTTGATCTTGCTGTCCTCCATGGAAATCACCCCGCGGGCTGGAAGTCCCCGCGAGGCAGGATTTGCCGGCTCACTGCCCAAGCCCATCTCTGCACCTCGCCTTTACGACCTGCTCACTTCCGTCCTCAAGGTCGAGCCGATCTTTCCAGTCGCAACCGCGGAACCAGAGTCCCATCTGGAAAACTATTCAGTTCCCCCCGGCACTCGCATTCTGCTGGTCGAGGACAATGCGGTCAATCAACTGGTGGCTCTTGGAATTCTCAAGATCTTTGGGGCGCAGGCCGATGTTGCCTCGAACGGCGAGGCCGCCATTCGAGCCCTGGCGACCACACGCTACGATCTTGTCCTGATGGATGCTCAAATGCCCGTGATGGACGGCCTCGAAGCCACCCGCCGAATTCGCTCTGGCCTGTCCTCAGCCCTCGATTCCTCTGTCCCGATCGTGGCCATGACGGCACATGTCCGCGAAGAGGATCGGCAGCACTGCCTGGATGCGGGCATGAATGACTATGTCGCGAAGCCTGTCCGCCGCGAGGCCCTTGCAGCAGCACTTCACCGCCAGCTCTCCCCGGCTGAAGGTGGGGCAAGTGAAGCCCTTGGTAGCCAAAACCGTCCGCCAGAAAGTGACTTTGACAGAGTTGGCCTCAGAGAGCGCCTGCTCTTCGATACCAGCCTGATTGCCGAGGTGTGTGGAGCGTTTCTGGACGAGACCCCAGGGCTGCTTCGCAGCTTGGACGAGAGCGTGGCCAAAAGAAATCGCGATGATCTCCGTCTCCATGCCCATTCGCTCAAAGGAAGTGCCTACAATCTGGGAGGCAACGCCCTCGGGAAGCTCGCCGCTTCACTGGAAATCCTCGCAACGGAAACGGACTGGCCAGGGGCCGAACGCCTTCTACCAGAGATTCAAAAAGCCTACGAGGCACTTGAGAAGAATCTCATCATTGAGATGACCGGATCGAAGCATGGAAGCTGAATCGAATGGGTCGCGACCGTCCGGATGCGGGGAACTGCCACTCGGACTGCCGGGAGCAGTTTGTAAGTCGTTGAAGATTGTCGAAGAGAATCTTTAGTTAGTACCATTCAATTACCTCTTTCTCTGGCGAATGACTGTTTTTGATTTGAGGGCATGGTATGACTTGCGTCAGCCTAGATCGAGAAAGACAGCCTTCCCATCCCAGCCAGAGCCTTGTTGTAGGTCCTTCGCTAGCCACCACGAACGCTGAACGAGATTGTTGAGATGCAACACCTTCCCACTTTCAGGCCACCATACGAGTTGGGGCTGTAGGTGAGACTCTTTCGGAGCGACTTTACGTGCGTGGCAGCAAGAAAAGGAAGGTTAGGAGGGCCTTTCGGGTAGGGAATTTCCTATGTTGGGGAGGATGTAAAGGTGGCGAGGTTGGCAACGGCGTTAGGGTGAAACATTGCGCGCCACGCGGAAGCCAACGCTGTTGTCCGTCGCTGTCGGGCTAGTGGAGAACCTAAACGCCAAGCGGCAGGTATTGGAAGTATCTCTCCAACCACCCCCCCGTAGCACTCGGCCTGTTCCTGACTCAGCACCGCGCGGATCTGATGCGCCGTCCTCATAGCTGGCAGCGCCATAACGATCCCAGCAAAACTCCCAGCTATTTCCCGCCATGTCAAAAAGGCCGAAGCTATTGGCAGGAAAACTGCCCACCGGTGAGGAAAACGGCTGAAACGGTGTGAGGTAGGTAGGATGGGTGCCGCGAGTGGGGCTGACATCGTAGCTTTGAGCGGCGTTACTGGAGTAGTTGGCGAGGTAATGCATGATCACGTCACCCCACACAAAGCGCTTGTTCGTGACTCCTCCGCGAGCGGCTTTTTCCCACTCCGCCTCCGTAGGTAGGCGGTAGCCGTTAGCAGACCATTCCGCCGTCGGCTCGCTGGTCCCGGTTTTCATCACCGCATCGTTGACAGAATAGACAGGTGTGAGTCCATGCATTTCGCTGAGCGCATTGCACCACTTGACCATGTCATACCAAGTGATGCTGTGAATGGGATGTTCTGCGCCCTTGAAGCCTCCCGCGGCAAGGTCAGAATAACCATGAGCAAGCCCCCATGTGCGAACGGATCGCCACAGAGCGGCTGTAACCTCGTGCTTGGCCATGAAAAACTCACTGACGCTCACGGTGACTGCTGGAGCGTCAGAGATGGTGTCTCCGCTCACGGAATTTCCCATGGCAAAGCTGCCGCCGGGGATAAGTACCATGCTGGGGGTGATGCTTTCATTCAGGCTTAGCTCCAAGCGGAAAAAACGTTCTGGGGTCTCGTTGGGAAGCTGGAGAGTGCCGTTGGCAGTGAGGATGTCCGGAGTGATCTCGATATTCGTCCAGTCCTGCAGATTCGTCGATTGCTGGAGGGTGAGCGTGCTGAATTCCTGAGCGAGCAAGGGAAACGCCAGCAGGGGTAAGCTCAGCAAGCTCATGAGAATGGAACGATCAGCGCGATGGCTACAAATGGCTCTTTTGGTATGTGATGCAGTTCTCATGGGGTGAAGGTATCTGGCAATGTCTAGGATATCGCAGGTGAGCCGAAACGTGTCGAGTCAGCAGTGAAAGGGACACGTAAAAGGGAAAAGGGGGAAGGCCGTTTAACGCAATATTTTTATCGGATTTGCCGGTGGCGATACCAGAGGGATCGCGGTAGCCGTCAATGTTTGCTCCCTCCCCAACAGACGATTTCCTGGGGGATCGAGTGGGCTGGCCCCAACTTCAGTCGATGCGAGACGTATTGCGCTGAACGAAGTGAGAGTCTCCGTCGGGTGGAAGGCTTCCGCATGGTCCGCGCACGCATCATGCGCCTGACGCGGGCGGACAGGTTCTCCCTGCCACGCGGGGGTCTCCTGAATGCCGGCTCTCCGGCCCCTTGTTGGCCAATGCAGACGCTGCCCCAGGTTCCGGAATGGGAGGTCGGACGGGCGGAAGGCAGTTGGAATGGATGCGGCCCATCCGATGGATGGGGCGGTGCTGGGGATCCAGCCTCGCCGCATCCTGCGTCCTTGCCGGGCACAATCGCTCCGCCTGCCTATCCGGCCCCCATCTTGCGGGGGGCGATGATCCGCTTGAGCACGCAGGTGCAGAACATCAGGAGCGGCCCTCGCTTCACCGAGACAATCTGCCAGGATCCAGGCATCATCGCCGTGGATGGGTCCATCGCCCCGACGCATCCAACGTTGGCCCCCGGGAAGACAGCGGCGGGCAATGTGACCCTCAATTGGAACGAGGGTGGATGGACCGGCATGAATTTTCAGCGACCCACCGGAAGTGGCAACTGGGTCGATGTAGGGGGGGATCTCCACAGCCCATTTGTGGATACCCGCCCGTTGAGGGCTCCTAGCCAACCGGAAAGGTCTGAATACCATGCGGGCTATCTAGACGGCGACACGGTTCAAGCCGGAACGAGTCAGGTGATCGAGGTCACGTTTTCGGCCTAAGGTAAACCACCGCGAATCCACTCAAGCCGCTTTGCAGGCATATGGGCGGCTTTTTCTTGATGGAATAAAATCCACTGACAAACGATCAAGAGATCCAGCCGCGACCAATCGCTTGAGGGCATATCCTCCGTCATGAGTGGCAGCTCGTGCCGCTCGGAGGGGCTATCCCAAGCCCTGCAAGTGGGCTGGCATTCCAACAAGCAGGACGAGTGGTTGATTTGCCGGAGTTGTGACACTTTGGGCGGTCTTCGTCCATCATATCTTTGAAACCCACTGAACGTCAGTCGCGGTTCTTGAACAGAAACGTCGAGCCGTCGCCCCCTTTCAGAGCAAGCCGGAGAAGTGTGAGTAAGCGAGGACCCCGGGCCAGACTATCGTAGACCCTTACGAATGCGTCGGGATCGTCTACAGAGCAGTTGCCAGAGCAAGAATCTCTAAAACGAATTGGAAATCTCAAGTCTCTCATTGAAAAAGCATTACAGGGCCACGAGTCCCATTTGACGGGACCTGCTGCAAATTTATTGTTTGACAGGAAACCATTCCTGAGCAAAAGAGCGCCGCGTCTTTCTCCCCCCCACCACATGCAGATCAAATCCCCCCTTTGTCAAAGGGCTTGTACGCCCGGCTTCGCGTCCAGTCTCCTCAGTAGCTCTTGTGCCATTGCATCCTTTGTAATGGTCGCCAGTTCATCAGCCAATGCCGCGCTTGTCGTGACCTATGCTGAGAACAGCAATGCCTACAACTCGTCTCTCACCAACACCAAGGTATTGACTTTCGATAACCTTCCGGCGAGGTCGAAAGTTACCAACTATACTTGGACGAGCGGCTCGGCCACGGTGGCCACGATCAATCAGTTCTATGTTCAGGCATCAGACCAATACGGTGGCGCCGGTGCTTCGGGATCAAACTATCCTGTGCAGTCGCAATCCGTAGGTGGCTCGGGTGCCACACCGACGACGACGATATCCTTCACGGCTTCCCAGGGCTACTACGGGCTTTGGTGGTCGGCTGGTGATTCGGCGAATGTCCTGACCTTTTACTCAGGCAACACGCTCGTTGCGCAGTTCACCACGTCTTCGCTCCTCACCAAGTTGGCATCCTCGCCGGACTATTACGGAAACCCCCGTACCAATCAGAATATGATTGAGGCCTATGCCTTCATCAATTTCTTCGGGGTTGCCGGAACCACCTGGGATAGCGTTGTGATGACGAATCAGGGATCATCTGGTTTTGAGTCCGACAACTGGACCACCCGGGTGGGTGCTTATGGCACAGAGCCGGGCGAACTTCCCAACAACCTCCCCGGAGTCACGGTCGCTCAGGTGACCGGCACGACGGTCACCCTGGTCCCAACACCCACCGTGGTCCCAGAGCCCACTTCGACCCTATACTTGTTCTCAACTTTGGGTCTGCTGGCATTCCGTCGCCGCTCGAGTGGTAAAACGAACGCGTAGGCTGCGGACCTCGCTGATTGACCTTCATTCGCTTTCTCTGACCGGTTGAGCTCCATTTCAAGCTTCTCTGCGGTGAAAGCGACTGGCGATCAGTAAGTCGAGATCATGTCAACCCGAGTAACCCCTTTCAGACGTCTTTCTGAAAGGGGATTCATCGTTTAGCAGCCTCTGTTCACGAAAGACTAAAGCCCACCAGTGACTTTGAGGAACATGAGCCCGAGATGATCGATTTCATTCATCGACCCTATTCATGATATCTGTATTCAAATCCCTGATACAGGAAATTGATAAGGAATCCAATGGACGTATCTTGGGTCTGGCTTTGCTTGTCGGGATCTTCTGCATGGGAGCGGCGAGCGGACAGTCTGTTTGGGATGGCGGGGGAGGGGACGACTCCTGGTCCACCGCGCAGAATTGGTCCGGCGATGTGGTGCCGGTCAATGATGGGACTGCAACCGTGGGTTTCTCCGGTTCCACACGCCTGACTCCATTTGTGAGCGTGCCGTGGAGCGTCAAGGGACTCGCCTTCAACGCCGGATCCGGTTCCTTTGTCCTATCTGGTTCATCCATCACGACGGGAAGCAATGGAATTGTCCAGTCCTCCGCAGCGACGCAAACTCTGAACAACTCATTTATACTTGCCGCTGGGCAGACCTGGTCGGCAAGTGCGGGGAATCTGACTTTCGGCGGCGCGGTAGACACCGCGGGCTATTTTCTGAACGTCGACGCGGCGACCGCACGAATCATTGCCCTCAGCGCCCTGGTTTCGGGATCCGGGGGGATTCAGAAGTTAGGGGCCGGCACGCTGACCATTTCCGGCAACAACAGCTATTCGGGAGGGACAACGCTGACCGCAGGCACCTTGGTAGCCAACCATGACAACGCCCTCGGCTCCGGGGCTTTGAGATTGAACGGGGGCACCTTGAGCACGGCCAGCGCGCGCATTTTTGCCAACTCCGTCACGATTGGAGGAAATACCGCCTTCACTGGGCAATCCATGACTTTGTCCGGTGCCATCACTCTCGCCGCCAATGCCACGCTCAACATCAGCAATACAACCACCTTCTCCAATGGGATGATTCAATCCGGTGGAGCGCGTGCCCTGACCAAGTCCGGTTCCGGATCCCTCATCATTCTCAACACGCTGGCTTCCACAGGCAATGTCACGGTCAGCGGTGGCGTCCTGGCGCTCGGCACCGGAGTTAGTTTGCCCAGCTCCGTTCTTACTTTCAGCGGAGGTCAGTTGGCGACCCAGGGAACGTTCACCCGTTCACTCGGAGCGGGGGCTGGCAATGTGCGATTTACAAGCTCGGGTGGTTTCTCGGCATACGGCGGACCACTTACGGTCACAAGTTTTACAGGGACGCCGGAGTGGGGGAGCACCACCAACTTCCTTGGTTCGAGCGCAACACTCATCTTCGGATCTGCCGTGGCCAATGATGTGGTGACCTGGACGAATGATTTTTCGCTGGGCGCTCTGAATCGTACGATTTCTGTGACGGATAACACAGCGACCACCGCTGATCGCGCAGTCATCTCGGGAGTGATCTCTGGCTCGGGGGGGCTCATCAAGACGGGTAGTGGGCGGCTCGATCTCACTGCGAGCAATTCATTTGGAGGCGACATGGCGATCCGTCAGGGTGAGGTGGCGGCGAACACGCTGGCGAACACGGGCGCTGCCAGTGCGCTCGGATCCGGCTCGGTCATCAGTCTGGGCATCACCACCAGCGGAGGTCTGCTTCGCTACACAGGCGTCGGTCATTCGACAAACCGCTCCATTTTTCTCGCTGGCTCTACCGGGGGAGGAACATTGGTCGCGGACGGCTCGGGAGCCGTGAACTTCACCGGCACGCTCTCCGCCTCGGCAGCGGGCGCGAAGACTCTGACGCTTTCAGGTACAGGAACGGGTCAATTGTCCGGAGCGATCTCCAATGGCAGCGGCACGGTCGCAGTCAGCAAGACGGGTTTAAGTCTATGGATTCTGTCAGGGACCAACAGCCACACCGGCAATACCACGATCAGCGCTGGCATTCTTGAGGCCGGAAACAACTCGGTATTCGGCACCGGCACGGTGGTCATGGCGGGCGGAACTTTGCGTGCGTCGGCACCAGCCGCGTTCACCAACAGTTTCAGCCAGACAGCGAATTCCACCATTGGCGGATCATCGGCGATCACGCTGAGCGGCAACTATGCGCAAACCGGATCGCGGACGTTGACGGTCAGCAACTCGGCCTTGACCACGTTCTCCGGACCTTCGTTTACATTGGCGGAAAACAATCAAGCCCGGACACTCACCTTGGCGGGCACGGGCAATGTGTTGATCTCTTCAGTCATTCTTGACGGAACCGGGACGGGGGCCGATGGCTTGACCAAATCGTCGACGGCTGAACTCACTCTGACCGGTGATAACACCTATTCAGGTGTGACGACGCTGTCTGCGGGCCTACTGAGTCTTGGCCACAACAGGGCCTTGGGGACGGGTGGATTCACGGTGAACGGTGGTACCTTGCGAGCGGTGGGTGGTTCGCGAAATCTCGCCAACGCGGTGAGACTTGGTGGGAATCTTGCATTTTCAGGAACCGATCACCTGACTTTTTCCGGAAGCACGACACTGACCGGGAACCGAACCGTGACGAATTCCGGCAGTGGCACTCTGACTTTTTCCAATATCAATTTGTCCGATATCACGACCAGTCGGACGCTGACCCTGACCGGCTCCGGAGACACGGTGGTCAGTGGGGTGATTGCCAATGGCGGCGGTTCTACGGCAGGAAGGATCACCAAGACTGGAGCCGGGAGACTCATCTTGCAGGGCAATAGCACTTATACGGGCCCTACCACGGTGAGCGCCGGCACGCTTCTGGTCAACGGCTCGCTATCCAATACCGCAACGACTGTGGCGCTGGGGGCGATCGTGGGCGGTGATGGTGTTTTCAATGGTGGGCTGACAGTCAATGGCGAGTTGAGCGTGGGAACCTCCACCGCAATCTCAAGCATCGGAACACTCGACCTCAATGCGGGATTAAATCTAGCGTCCACGGGAGTGTATCGACCTGGTATATCGGGTATCAACCCAGCGCTGATTGATCGCATCAATGTCACCGGTGTATTCACCGCCAACGGAACGATTGCGCCAGTGCTTTCCGGTTACACACCGGTGGCCGGGGATGTATTCAACATCGCGGATTTCACCTCATTTTCCGGCACTCCGAGATTCGACTATTCGGCCGCAATTCTGGGTGCGGGACTCGCTTGGAACAGCAGCTTCTTCAGGGTTGATGGCACCCTCCGGGTAGTGCCTGAGCCAGGAACCACTTGCATGATGTTGCTGAGCCTTTCCGGGCTATTGGTCTCTCGGCGGCGCTGAGATGGCCGTTTTGGGGATGCACGCTGGACATTAGGGGAAGGAAATGGCCAATGCGACAGGTGTTTTATATCAATGACGAATGACGAATGACGAATGACGAATGACGAATGACAAATGCTGATTTTTGATTTGGAGAGGTTTGGCGTTGGAGGAATCCCCCACAAAGCATGACAGAGATCGAGATGAAGATGAATCCTCGAGGATCCCTTTCGACTCCTCACCACAAAAAGAAGAGGCGGCCAGACGACCGCCTCTTCCAGGAAACGATGAAACGCTCAGGCCGCTCAGGCCGCGCGATTCCGGCGGCGGCGGGCGAGGAGACCACCGGCACCCAGCGCCAGAAGACCCAGGCTGGACGGCTCGGGTACGGGAGCGCTGGTGGTGGTTACGGAAACCGGTTCGCCGTAGACGAAGAATTCCAAGGGAAGTGGAATCGTGGTTCCGGCGTTGTAAGATGTAGCACCAATCAGGTAGGTCGTTCCTCCGGTGAGGTTGATGTCCTGGATGAGTGAGTTCCACTGCGCATAAACACTCGTGTTGGTGAATGGCAGTCCGTTGAACTCGAGAACGTTTCCATCGTCATTCAAGGCGATCGCCCCGAGCCGTGGATTGCCGGACGGGAAGGAGGATTGGCCCTCATACATCAGCAAGACCGTGTCATAGCTCGCAGAAGCAATGCCAACGCTGTAGGCACCGCTGACCGTCGGGGTGAAGAATGCGTAGGCGATGTTAAATGTGTTCGGCCCCGGAGCTGCGAGTTGCCCAATATTCCAAAGAGACCCCTCTGCAAGTGACATTGTGGCGACATTCGGCGTGCTGGGAGCCATCTGGTAGAAGCTGAACACGGTGGCGGCATTCGCGCTGGCGGCGAGCCCGATGATTCCTGCGGCAAGCGCGACGATGGATTTCGATTTCATGGTTAGTCGGTTGTTTGTTTCAAGTGGTCTGTGGCCCGCAACCAGGAAGGTCACGCCACGAGCTAGCACGCGGTCTGAACGACAGAGGTCCCTTCGATTCGAGGAGAATGGGACGAACGTGGTCAAATTTGTGACGAACGTGGACAACTGGGTGGTTTGGGGCCTGAGAGCAGAGCGCTTTGCGCCCTCTGGGTGAAGGAGCGGGGACAGTCCTGTGCCCTCTTCGGGCGGTGGGAAAAAGGAAGAGACGACCCTCGTGCCACCGCTTCATCAGAAGAGGCGGCCAGACGACCGCTTCTTCCAGGAAACGATGAAACGAACAGGCCGCTCAGGCCGCGCGATTCCGGCGGCGGCGGGCGAGGAGGCCACCGGCACCCAGCGCCAGAAGACCCAGGCTGGACGGCTCGGGCACAGCGGCGGCGGTGGTCGCACCGACCCTGATCGAAGCACCGGTGTTGTCGTAGGCGTAGGAGTTGACGGTGAAGCTCTGGTCACTGTCATAATCGCCGAAACCCGAGGCTGTGACCTGCACCCAGCCGTAGTTGGTGGTTCCGCCGTTGTTGAAGGAAATCCCGAAGTAGTGCGTGCCATTGGTCACTCCCCTAATTTGGGTCCAGCCGGGCGTTGAGCTGCCGATGACATCATTTAGGCTGACAGTGGCCGTTACAGATCCAGGATCACCTTGTAAGAGGGCTTCAGACTGCCATACAATATCCATCCAATAATCGATCATGCCCTCATACGACATAACCGTAATTTTCCCCGGTCCAGAGTTGCCAGTGAGCGGAATTACTGAATAGCCTGGACCCGTGATGGTGACCCCCTGGGCGCTGTTATAAATAACGGCAGCGTGGGCCGTGCCACCGGCAGCGGCGAGTCCAAGGGCAAGTGCGAGCCAGGCGGCTCTGCGGGAACGATTCAGGTGGGATGATTTCATGATTGGAGTGGAGTTATGGTTTTCGAGGTTGGTTGGAGTGCGGCCCTTGGCTGGGGATGATCCCGCCACGAGCCAGCAGCGTCTGGGATAAGCAAGAATCCCGGCGGGGCGAGGCGAATGGGACGAACGTGGTCAATCCTGTGACGAACGTGGACAACAGGGTGGTTTGGGTTGCCTGAGACCAAAGCACTTTGCGCCCTCTGGGTGAAGGAGCGGGACATTCCTGTGCCCTCTCTTCAGGCGGCGGGAGAGGAAGAGACGGCCGTCAGGTCGTCGCTTCCAAGGACAAGGACCTGGCGGCCAGGCGCATGGCTGCGCGGCCGAGCGGGATGGCGTCCTGGATGCCTTGGAGGCGGAGGATGCCACCGGCACGGCCCTGCTTCCGGAGGTGGAGAATGGCGTCGGGATTCACCAGCATCGAGCGGCTCAGTTGGAGGAGATCGGTGCCGTCCAGTTCGGCGCGCCATTCTCGAAGGGAGCGGCGCAGCAGGAATTTTTGCCCCTCCCGGGAGTGGACCCGGCTGTAGTTCCCCTCGGCGAAGACCGCGGCGACTTTTGCGACAGGCAGTTTTGTCAAGGAACCGCCGTCGTCGAGCAGCAGGCGTCGGTCGTCGGCCGGGGGCAGGCTGTTTTCGCCGAGGCGCTTCATCGTGACGGCCAGGCGCTCCGGGGTGACCGGCTTGAGCAGGTAGTCCAGCGCGTTTTCCTCGAAGGCGCGCACGGCGTGGGAGGAGTGGGCGGAGACGAAGACCACGCGGGTGGCCGAAGGCAGGCTTGGCAGCAGATCGAATCCCGATTCCGGCGGCATCGAGATGTCGAGGAATACCACCTCCGGCCGCTCCTCTTCCAGCAGCGGGATGGCCTCGGAAACGCCGGACGCCTCGCCGACGATCTTGATCGCCGCATGGGGGGCCAGCAGCCCGCGCAGGTGCTGGCGGGCCAGCCGTTCATCGTCCACGATGAGGATGCGCAAACGGTTCATCAGGCAGGAACAGGCAGGGGTTGAAGATCGTGGGCGGCTGGCGGCGCCGGAGGAACCACCACGCGGAAGATCACCCGGTCCGTCAGAACCTCATGCTCCAGCCGCGCGCCGTCCTCGCAGACCAGCTCCAGCCTGCGGCGGAGATTGACGAGGCCGATCCCGGTGGAATCCGGACCTCCCTCCGGGACCCATTTACCGGAGTTCATCACCTCGATCAGGAGTCCTTCCCGACGGACCTCGGCGTGGATGGCGATGCGCAGCGGGCGAGGGCTGGTGCGTTGGCCGAATTTGATCGCGTTCTCCAACAGCGGCTGAATCAGCGCGCCAGGGACCCGCGTGCGGCGTGCCTCTTCATCCGCGACCAGGGAGTATTCGAGCCGCTCCTCGAAGCGGATCTTCTCCACCTGCAAGTAGCCTTCCAAGGCTCCGAGCTCTTCGCCCAAGGGCTGGAGTTCGAGGTTCTGAGAGAGGGAAAAGCGGAGATAGTCCGCCAGTCCGTGGGTGATGCGGGTCACCTTTTCCGGCCGTTCGGCCTCGGCGATGATGGAGTTGAGTGCATTGAACAGGAAATGCGGGTTGACCTGTGAGCGGAGCAGCCGCAATTCGCTCTCGACCATTCCTGCCTTGAGCCGCTCCAGCCTCAGGCGGGCGCTGTTGGACTCGATCAGGTCGTTGAGGGTGAAGTAGAGGATGATCCAGAACCCGTAAGCGGTGAAGCGGATCGGTCCGCTTGAATTCAGGAAGCGGTCCAGGCTAGCGCTCTGATGATCCGGCCCGAACAGGAGGCTTGTCAGCCAATGAATCAACTCGGAGTCCAACTTGGTAGCCAGAACAGCACAAACCAGCGCTGCGGCCGCCTTACCCCATCGAAACCGGCCATCCATCCGCCGCACCCCGCGCAATAGAGGCCTGACGAGGCAGGAGGAGACCAGTAACCCGAGCAAACCGCGCCCGAGGAGAACCGGCATGAGCACGATGGAGTCCGGCGCCACGACCCGCAGTCCAAGCAGGATGAGGGAGCCCCAGCCCACGATCTGCAGGATCCAGAACAGTTTTCTTTTGTTCGTGATGTCATACCAACTGGATTCGAAAGCCGTCATCGATCGTAAAAATCAGGAGCCCAACGTTCATCCGGAGGCACGACGCAATTGAACAAGGATATTCCCGATCTTCTACATTCCCATGCGGATAGTGGACATGAAAATGCAAATCCTGCACGCCTTTGTTCGCGTTGAGCCAAATCGGGCCAGTCATCACAAGTTTATATGCAGGTCAGGATCCCGGTCCGGGACAAGAGTTGTTATTCGAACACCCATATCCTGAAGGTCGAGGGGTGGGCCTTAATCCCACATCTTGCCCATCCCCGGGTAGCCGGTGTTCGCTTGCTGCCGCAGTGGCCGGCGCGGCGGGCTCGGATGGCAGTTTGAAGTTCATTGAGTTCCATTGCATCGGGTGCTTCGGACTCCAGGATTCTTCGAAGGACCTCGACGAGCAGTAAGACCGCGCGAAGGACATGCCGGGCTTGGTCAACGAACTCCGGGCGAAACTCGATGCCTCCAAAAAGGACATCGGAGCCCTCCTTCCGATCCTGGACGCCAGGGCTGATCCCAAGCACGGGAAGTGGCAGGAGATTCGTTTACCAACGACTTCCCGCCAGGCCTCAGTCGAGCCATGCGGGGGGGAGGCGGACGAAGGCCGGTTCCAGCTCGGTGGAGTCGTAGTAGCGGTGAAACACGGGACAGGTGGAGCCGGAGAGAGGAGGCACCAGCCATGACCAGTCTCCAGGCACGATCTTTCCTTTTCGTGTTTCAACTTCAAGGTGCTGCATGAATTGAACCGAGGCGGTGTGGTGGTCCACAATGGTCACACCAGCAAGATTGAATGAATGGAGTACAGCCGCATTCAGCTCGATCAAGGCACGATCCTTCCACAGATTCGTCCGACTGGAGAGATCCAGTCCCATGCGGGTGGCGATCATGGCAAGAAGGTTGTAGCGTCCCTCGTCTCCCAGATTTCTCGCTCCAATCTCGGTTCCCATGTAGTGTCCGCTGAATGGCACGGCAGTGTGCCGTGTTTTCTCAGAGACGAGCGCCATATCTGAAACGGCGGGGAGCGCGTGCCATTTCAGGCAAAGTTCCCGGAACCAACTGAAATCAGGGTGGCATAAGGGAACCTCAAGCACGGCATCCTTGGGTAAGTCACGCATGAACAACGGCTGCCCCGGCACCTTGATCACAATAGGCAGAACGTCGAACTGAGTTCGCTGGCGGGGTGGCTGCCAGCCCAACTCGATCACTCGCGCCGTGAATTCCGCGAGAAGAGGGTCGCCGAGGACCGTTCCATCTGAGCAGCGGTATCCGGCATAGCGGATCAGTTGCGGATTCCAGATCCGGATGCCGCCTGCCGTCTGGTCTTCTGCCGCGAAGACCGTGATCGCCGGACGGATACGGCCTCCATTGGTGGAGTATTGAAGATGATGGACACAGGCATCAAAGACCTCATCGGCGCTACTCGCAGACCTGGCGTCCAGCACTTCAAGTGAATGCCAGAACAGCCGGCCAATGCAACGAGGTGAGTTCCGCCATGCAACCTGGGCCAGTTCCTTTAGCTGTAGGGTGTCCATGTTGTTTCTGCATCCGCTGGACTACAGTCGGCCTGGGCCTTGTTTCCGTGGGATGAAGCGTGGGATTGGAAAGTCGTCGCAGCAAGAGTTGCCCCTGTCGGAACAGGAGCAACTCCGCTGCGTGTCCATTTCTGGACCAACTGGATCGGCATTCCCCCCCGGGAGCCGAATCCAGAAATCTGGAGATCAAATGGGTTCCGGTCGATGACCGGCTGGGAATGTCAGGAAAGGCATGAATCATCAGGAACTGAGACCGTGGACTGGGAGAATGCAGAGCGACTGCGGGCCCTGGTGCGGACGGAGGAACCGTTCTCCCCAGAATGAGGTTCCTCCGCCCCTGACCACCTTGCGGGGCCATCTCACCACTGTGCTCCCAGCGTCCAGTAGCTGGAGACCAGTCGAGCCGGAAGTGTGGTGGCGGGAAAGGTCATTTCCCCCACCACACCATGGGCTGCACCCCCTTACAGGTGCTTTCAGCTCAGTTGCTGAAATTTGAAAATTCATCGGGCCCATGGTGCTCAAGCCTGAGTGTTCCTTTCTGCGGAATCGAGGATCGCGGAAAGCTTGGAAACGGATGCCTTGAGGGCGTTCAGTTCCATCGACAGGTCTCCAGTCTCTGCGACGCTCTTCGAGGACATGATCCTTTCCGCCATGGTATCGCGTCTTCCTTCCTTGCGGTAGTCGGAAGCCAGGGACGTCATCATCGCTTGAAGGGCGCGGCGCTTCCAGATGCTGATGAGCGGTTGCGAGACGTTATGCTCCTCCGACACCGATGCCTGGGTACGGTCAGAACGGAGGCTGTCGAGAACGACCCGCATCTTCAGTTCAGGTGGATACTTGCATTTCGGGGCCACACATGAGGCGGAATGTTCGATTTCAAATCCATCCTGATGGTTTTCGAAATCTGCCACCACGTTTGTTTCGTAATCCTTGATCATAATCGAGATGGTTGGAATTTGATTCTACTCGAATGGTTATGAATGAATCACCAGGCTCGGGGAGATGAGATGCGTCCCAAGCATCCGGGGTTTGAGTGCCAATCTGAGTTTCAGTCTGATGAGATTCTTTGTATGCGATCGATATCTGGTTTTTGGAGTGAGTCTGGGAAATGATGCCAGATCGCGAAGCCAGATGGCCGCCTGGACCTGCTCTTGGCTGTGCGGTTTCTGGAGGATGGAGAACAGATGATCAAACTCGCCATCGAGGATTTCCAGCAGATCCATCTCAGTTTCAGGGGCCTCACCAGCTCCCTTGCCGCAGAGTTTCCGAGCATTTGAATTGAACTGTTCCAAGATCGGGTCGCGCTGAAGCATCCCATCGGGAGAAGGCCTTAACATCATTGACTCCGATTCCTTCAGGATCTTCTGCTCAAAACGGATCAGGGTCGGACGAAACCAGGATCCGGTTCTTGCATCCGAGATCATCCGATGGAACTCGGCTGCCAGATCCCTATCCTGACATCCTGGGAACAAGGAGATGATTTGATCGGACTTGAATCCGCGTCGAAGAAGGGAACACGCCACCAACGCACGAGCGCACCGCTTTCTCATCGATTCGATTTCGAAAGGGGCGGAGTCAGAAATTTCCGAGAGGGTGTTCAAAACAGATTTCGCGTTGGCGATTCCTGAAGAAAGCAATGATGAACGTGGTTGTTCAAATTTCTTGGTGATCTTATTCTGCGCCCTTGTGCAGGTATTGCATGATTCCGATAAGGGCCATCCCTGCGGCCCGGACTGCTGACAATCTAAGGGTTGCGTAGCTGAAAGGTGGTCAAATTGGGTTTGATGTTCTCTACTGATTCTGGAAGCTACCTCCGAACATGCTCACATTCTCCTCAGCCAGCGCTCGCATCATCAATTCCCGGCATGCGATTGCCGAATGCTTCCAGTCGGCTTCAGGCGACCGCGCCGCTCTTGCTGATCTTGTCATCATTCATGCGTCCATGGGCCATAGCTTCGAGGTTCTGATCGACGAGGCCCGACGACTGGCACCCAAGGCACGGATTGTTGGAGCATCCTGCTGTGGAGTCGTGGGTAGCGAAGGCGTGAGCGAGTCAATGAAGGATGTGGCTGTGATGCTGATAGAAGGGAGGGACTTCGCCATCGGCCATGTTGATGAGATCCGGGGATCCAACAGCGAGGATAAAGCCCGTATGCTGGCTGAAGCGGTCAAGCGCGAGAGGCCTGATGTGAATATGATTTACTTCATGGCCTCAGGCATTGACATCGCCAACGACGCCTGTATTCGAGGAATTGAGTCTGTCTTTGGACCAGATGTTACCATTTTCGGTGCGACATCCTCTGATAACATGAAGGGCATCATCAGCCTGCAGGCATTTGATGAAGGTGTTTACGAGCACTCAGCTTGGATGATTGGCTTCGCCGATCCATCATTGTCGGTCGTTACCAGGGCTAGTCATGGATTCGTCGCCGTAGGGGATCCGCTTGTCGTGACCAAGTCGTCAGGGAACAAGATCATGGAGATCAACCACCGGCCAGCCTGGCTTGAATACACGGATCGATTGGCTCTCCCTCCGGATTCGACTTGTGGGGATTCAATTCCAATCGGAGCACTTGCAGAGGTCCTTTCAGCTCGCGATGCGGCTTTTTATGGGAATCCGCACATCCTGAGGGTGGTGACAAGCAAGGATGCACTTGGAGGAATTGACTATCCGGTTACGGTGAAGGAAGGGTGTGAACTTTTTCTGACCGTGCGCGATGAGGAGCGAATCTTTGATGATCTGGACCGCATTGTCGCGGAACTGGTCTCGGAATGCGGGGACCAGAAGGTTGTTGCGGTTTTTCATGCGGACTGCCTGGCGCGCGGTCGTCATCTGTTCAACCGGATCCTCAAGGAAGAGCTGGTCTCCAGGATGCAAGGCCCTTTCATGCAGGATGGGGAGGTGCCAAGTTGGCTCGGGATGTATGGATTCGGTGAGTTCGCGAGGCTGAACGGCAGGAACACCTTCCACAACTACACCACTGCCATCTACGTTATCCTTCGTAAAAAGGATTAATGCCACCACGTGATCCAGATTCTCCAATGACTGAAAACGAAAGTCTGCCCGCCACGGAATCCATTGAAGAATGGCGGGAGAGGTATGAGAAACTGAGGGCCGAACATGCCTTCCTCCAGGCAAGAGCCGCCCGGTTCGTCGCCGTCGAGCAGGATCTGATTTCAGCCAGGCACCTGGTTGATCTTGAACGGGGGCGATTTGAGAGAATGCGCGAGTTCATTCGGAGCGGCTTGCGCGCCGAGACGGTGAGCGACTGTGTGAGACTGGTTGGCGATGGGATTGTGGACATTCTTGAGTGCGAGATCGGGATTGTCTGGCTCAAGGCCCCGGCTGGCCACGAGGAGGTGTTTCACGTTTCCCACTCGGGGCAGGAGGACTGGGACCTTGGAGGGAATCTCCGTGAAAGGCTGCGCCAATGCATGGCAGCATCGCCAGCCGGGGAATTGCTGGACGTGGTGTGCCGGGAGTCACTGGGATTCATGGATCTGATGGTTCGTGAGGTTGTCGGCGACGACGCCTGCCATGCAGGACTGATGGTTGCGGCAAACTCGCACCGTGCGGGGCGTTTTCACGATCGGTTCACTCCTTGCGCCAATGAGGCGTTCTCGGCATTTGCGAGTCAGGTGGGCGCGATCCTCGGCAGCCTGAAGAAGCGCGACACGATTGTCGCCCAGGTTGAGCAAATCCGGATTTCCGAGCAGCTGCTCGCGGTGGCGCTCGCGAGCAGCAATGTCGGTCTTTGGGATTGGGATCTTGCAAGCGGACTTGTCCACTACTCGGAGCAGTGGAAGAAGATGATTGGATACAGCGGTGACGAAATCTTGGATCGGTTCGATGAATGGCACAACCGTCTTCATCCTTTGGACCGTGATGAGGCCGTCAAGGTGGCGAGCCAGTCTTCCAAGAAGATCGGGGCATTCTACGAGCAGACCTTCCGGTTGCGGCATCGCAATGGTTCCTGGCGTTGGATTCTGGCCAAGGGATTCACGATCTCCGGGAGCGATGGACAACCCGTGAGAGTGGTGGGCACCCACATCGATGTCACCCGCTTCAAACGTCTCGAAAACCGGTTGAGAAAGTCGGAGAATAGCCAGCGAAATGCGAAGGAGAACGCACTTCGGGAAAACAGCGCCAAAAGCACATTCCTGGCAAATGTCAGTCATGAGCTCCGGACTCCGCTGAACGGGATCCTTGGGGTCTATGAGATTCTCAAGGAGCTACCTCAAACGGAGACAGGGATGGAGCTGGTGAAAATGGGCCACCAGTCAGCCCAGTGGATGCTCGACATCGTTGGAGAGAGCTTGGATCTGGCCAAGATCGAGGCAGGGAAGATCGAATTGAAGGAGAATACCTTCGATCTCGTGGAGATGGTTTCCGATCTGACGGACATCAAGCGGCGCAAGGCGGCAGAGAAGGGGCTGACCTTCGGTCTGCACGTTGCAGACGGGCTGCCCAGGCTGGTCGTGGGCGACGCCCCCAAACTGAGGCAGATCCTGACCAATCTGATTGGAAATGCCATCAAGTTCACCGATCATGGAGCGGTGAGTGTTCATGTTGACGCGAAGGGGCTCCGCGACGAGGACGTGGTCAACCTCCGTTTCAGGATCAGGGATAGCGGCATCGGCATTCCCAAGGGTTCAATTGAAGATATCTTTCAGCCCTTTCATCAGACAGACCAGTCGAAGACCAGGCGCTTTGGAGGCGTTGGGCTTGGTCTCGCCATTGTCAGGAACCTGACGGATCTGATGAAGGGCCGGGTCCGGGTGCGATCGCTCGGGTCCCTCGGGTCGGAGTTCACCGTGACACTGCCTTTCCAGATCGCGAAGGCCTTCCAGCAGGAGGTTGGTGACCAGTCGTCCAAATCCATCTCATTCCGAGGCAAGGTGCTGGTCGCGGAGGATGACGAGGTGTCGAGATCGCTCGCAATCAGGATGCTCGAGAAGCTGGGATTCGAGGTGGTGGCAGCTGAGAATGGAGCCATCGCGCTTGAATTGTTCGAGCCCGGCACGTTTGACCTCGTGGTGCTGGATTGGTGGATGCCATGGGTTACTGGGGTCGACGTTTGCCTGAAAATCCGTGAAAGCGAGAGATTCACAACGGAACGCGTCCCCATTTTGGCGATGACCGCCAACGTCCAATCCACGGCGACGATCGAGTGCCTTCGGGCTGGTATGGATGAGTTTCTCGGGAAGCCCATTCTGTTCCAGTCGCTGGCGGATGCCGTGCTGCGCCTTGTCCCCCACGCCCAAGTGGCGACATGAAATTGTGTATTTGAGCAAAAATTGCACAAAGGAGGGAATTTCTTGCGTCTAAATGGCTGTTGCTTCTGCACGATCTGCGCATTTTCCACTGGTGGGAAGAGTGAATTGAACGAAGGCCATGCCAAATAGGAACCGGATTTTGATCGTTGAAGACGACGTGATCTCTGCAGAATTCATCGCAAATGAATGCATAAAACATGGATTCGAGACGGTGACGTGCTTCGAAGCTTCCCAGATCTGGGGGGTTCTCGGTGCCGGGGTATCCGCTGTCCTTCTTGACCTCGGGCTTCCTGATCAGGATGGCCACGAGGTCCTTCGCGAGCTCCGGCGCCGCCATCCGAGATTGCCGTGCTTCGTGATCACTGCGGATGGCACGGCATCAAGCGCCGTGGAGGCCCTCAAGAGCGGGGCGGTCGACTACTTCACCAAGCCGGTTCATGCCGAACGGCTCATTGAGTCGCTCAAGCATGCAATCGCATTGTCGTCGGAACCGGGACTGCCAGCACCGTCGGATCCTGGATTCTTCTGGAAATCCGGAGGCATGAGAAAGCTCCAGAGACTCGTTGGAAAGGCGAGCAAGAGCGCCTGCCCGGTTCTCATTTCCGGGGAGCGAGGTGTGGGAAAACGGGATGTCGCCTCTGCGATCCACTTCGGCAGCAATCGGAGGGGCAAACCTTTCGTGACCTACAATGTGCCCGGCGGTTCAGCCCAGCAGATTGAGGTCGATCTATTCGGGTCGGAAGGTGGAGCAATCCCCGACCTGCCGTCAAGACGCCGCGGAAGAATGGAGGCCGCTTCCACTGGCACGCTTTTCATCAACGATGTTGATCTGCTGCAGCCTTCGATTCAACGACGCATTCTTGAGGTGATGGAGACCGGCAGTTATCTGCGGGTTGGGTCCGAAGTCAGGCAGCGTGTCGATTTCAAACTGATTTTCGGATGGTCCAAGGAGCTGGAAGAGGCGTCGATTCCCCCTGCCATTGATCCTGAGTTTTTTTACGGGATATCTGCCCTGACCTTGAGGATTCCAGCGGTTCGGGATCGGCGGGACGATATCCCGGTATTGTGCGAGCAATACATCACCCAGATCTGCATCGCCAACCACTGCCGGCGACCGGAAATCGCCGTGCAGGCCATGAAGCATCTGGTGGCGTATTCGTGGCCCGGAAATCTTGTGGAATTGAAGAGCGCGCTGGAGCATGCTGTTTCGGTAGCCGAGGGCAGAGTGATCGACTTGAAGGATCTGCCCGATTCCATCAGGACCGTTGAGCGGCCGGACTACGATGCTGTCATCCGAAACATCGGAGGAGCAACGATCAATGAACTTGAGCGCTTGTCGCTGGTGGAAGCTCTGGAATTCTGCAATGGCAATCGGAGGAAGGTCGCGCTCAGGCTTGGCGTCAGCCTTCGCTCCGTCTACAACTTGATGGAGCGTCACGGGATTCAGAAAGCCGGCTCCTCCTCTGACGAGAACCTTGAGTGACTCGTCCATGTCAGCCACACAGTCTTTTCTGGATCTGGAGCGTTTCCATTTGGTCGGGGCCGGGAGTGACCCGACGGTGGCGAACATGTTCCGAAGATTCATTGCGGACCTTCCTCGATCCATAGAGGAAATCCGCAGTGCCCACGACTCGGGAGATTGGGGAGCCTTCAGACAGAAAGTCCATCGACTCAGAGGGGCCAGTCTCACCTGCTGCTTCCGCATGTTTGCCGATCACCTCAACGAATGGGAGGAACCGACGGCCGATCCGGCTGATTTCGATTTTTCGAAGATACGGGAAATTGCGCTCTGTTCGTCGGAAGCCATGGAACGCCTTCTGCCGGTCTGAGAAATGGATCGTGATCGGGGTCAAGCCGGCCATCCCTCCCTGATGAAAAGTGGTGACCAAACCTTCATCCGCCCAGCGCCGCCAGGCGTGACGAAAGGGGGGGTATGAAGGCTGGATCCGGCATCTAGCGGCCCAGCCACCCGCTGCGCAGGACCTTGCTCAGGATGAACTGGCGGTGCGGTCGGCCATGTTCCGTGTTCTCGATGCTGACGGTGTATCTCGTTTCCTGATCGGGAAGGTCGCGCAGGAAAGCCCGCAGCTGTGGATTGTCGCGCCGAGCGTAAAGATAGAGTGGTTCTTTCAGTTCCGGCGAGTTGGCGATCAGGCACAGCCAGGCACCCTCATCACTGAAGTCCCGGTTGTAGTAGGAGCCGATCTTCAGGAGAACGCGCATTTCTGCAGCGGTGGGGTAGCTTCCATCCAGAAGGCCACTCCACGGTGCGCTGCAGAAGCGGCTGTAGGCTTTGAAGTCCACCTTGGCATGGCCATCCAACTCGTAGGCGACATCCACCGCACGGGACGAACCATCCGCCAGGGTGACCAGAAAGGAGTCGAACGCCCGGCCCTCCTGCATGGGAAGGCGCGCGGCAGAGAGCTTGGTGATGGTTTCCGTGCGTCCGGGGCCGCTGCTGTAAAACTCCTCCATGAGGGCAGCCACTTCCTCGGGCTGGTCCACCCATGGCAGTCGCTCTTCGACGGTGGTGGCGGCGGTGAATGCATTTGCCACCTCAAGGGTCTGCGGCCCCTGCCAGGTGGCGGCTTGGGGTTCTCCGTGCGGGAGGATCGAAGCGGAGCCGGGTGGGCTTGGGGCCTTCGAGGTAGAGGCTGCGACGGCGGTGGTCTTCCCAGGACGAATGAGAACGGACATCAGACTGACAAAGCCCAGCAGCAAGACCACAAGCGCCCCTTGGCGGATCCACTGCGGCACGGAGAGGCTTGTGAAGGATTGGCCGAAATGAGTCTCCTGGCTCGCGGACCGACTTTTCCGTCTTCTGCGGCGGGAGGAATCGTCGGGCTCTTGGCGATACGTGCGCTGAGGTTTGCGATAGATGGAGGACATGGTCGAGTTTGCGGCTTCTGGGGAAATGGAGGTGAGGTGGGCTCGATGGAGTACCAAAGAGTGAAAGTGGAGCCTGCAGTCGGGCAGAGGCGACATCGCGGTGGTCGGCTGTGCCCATGGAGTCACAAGTGAGATTATCGCAGGATGAGGGCGTTGCGACGGGCACCGAACTCGCTGTCGAGTTGTTCGAGCTTGGTGAGGGCCGCCTCGCAGTTTTTCTCGGCGAGGTCGGCATAGGCTTCGAGGTAGCGCAGGGACAACAGGTTGGGGCGGGCTTTGGCCTGCAGCTCGCGGCGCTCGTGGCCGAACCTTTCCTTCTCCCGGTCGCTCATTGTCTCGAGGCGTTCCTTTTCCGCCTCCTGGACTTCCTCGTCATCGAGCTTGAGCTCCTGGAGGGTGGCGATGGCCTCGCTGGCTTCCTGCATCCGGCGCTCGATCACGGTGCTGACCAGCGTGCGCAGCTTCGCCGTGCGGCCTTGGCTCTGGTAGCAGGTGGCGAGCTTGAAGCCGAAGCGGTGCTCCATGGGCCAGGTCTGGTAGAGGCGCTCGAGAATGGTGACGGCCTCGGCGTAGTAGCCGCCGTCGATCCAAGCCTGGGCGAGGTTGTAGTCGAGCTCGCGGACGGTTTGCTCGATGGCCTTGGATTGATCCGCGTCCGGCTCCTCAATGTAGCCGAGGGCGACGAACTGCTCGAGCGCGGACTTGGAATCCGCGGCGGAGATCTGCTTGTCCGGCGGGTGCATCCCGTGGTCGCCTGGCACCGCGTCCCAACTCGGGATGCGCTGGATGGCGGCGGGTGGATGTTCGTAAATTTCCAGCAGCACCTTGCCGTCCATGTCCTCGCCCACCGGCAGGCCGAAGAGGTGGAGCAGGGTGGGGCAGATGTCGATGAGGCTGGCACCGAAGACGCGCTCGTCCTGGCGGATGCCGGGGCCCATGGCGGCGAAGATGCCGAACTGGCGGTGCTCTGCGGCCGGGCCGGCGGGCTCGCGCGGGATGTTGCTCAGGCGCAGGTCGTCCGGGTGGAAGCCGTGGTCGGACATGAGGATGACGGTGGTCTCCTCCCCGGCGAGGTCCAGCAGGGTGCCGAGCATGGCGTCGTGATAGAGGTAGCCCATTTCCACGCAGTGGTGGAAGACCCGGTAATCCCAGTCGCTCACCTGCGGCCGCTGCGGCGGGTGGTACTTCATGAAGGCGTGGCCGAAGTGGTCGATGGCGTCGTAGTAAACGCACATCAGGTCCCAGGGCTCGTTCTGGATCAGCGCGGTGGCGGCGGAGTGGACGCTGGTGCAGTCCGCAATGAACTGGGCGAGCGACTGGATACGTGGGTCTTTCTCCGCCTTGTCGAGGTCCTCGCGGCTCATGCCATCGAGTCCGGGGAGGAAGGTGCGCAGGTCGTCCTCGTTGAGTTCCGCCGGGTGGAAACGCAGGTCCTTGATGTGGCGGACCAGCCGCTCAGGGTGGATGGTTTCCGACTTGAGCGGCCACTGGTCCGGGTCACGGGCATTGCTGCCGTTGGCTTGCTGATAGTCGTTGGAAACCATCACGCCCTTGGACAAGGGCTCGGCGGGGTTGGACGGCCACCAGCCGACGGTGATGGTGTTTTTTCCCTCCTGGTTGAGGATGTTCCAGATGGCCTTGGTCTTGCGCGAGAGGTTGGTGATAGGGCGGATGCCGCCGGTGACGGGATCCGGCTCGGAAAAGCCGAGGATGCCGTGCTTGTAGGGGCGCTTGCCAGTGGCGATGGAGGTCCAGAGGGTGGGGCTGAGCGCAGGCCGGAGGGTGGCGATGTTTCCCATGACGCCCTTCTCAAGGATGCGGGCGAGGTGGGGCATTTTCCCGGCGTCGAGCAGAGGGTGGATGACCTTCCAGTCGGCGGCGTCCCAGCCGATGAGGAGGACTTTGCGTGAAGTTACTGCGCAGGGAGGATGTGACATAGAATAAATCTGAGGGGGGCCACTTTCGAATGATTCCCTTCAGACCTTCGAAGGATGAAGTCCGGAATAAGTGCACCAAACCTGTCAGCGGGCAGATTTGCAGCACTTGTGAAAAACTTGCATGATTGGGGTAAGCGGACCGCTACCGCTTCAGTTTCACCTTTCCCAACTCCGAACCTTCCCCCCCCTGATCCGTGGGAGCTGGCCACCGTAGCGAGGGCCTAGTGGAGTCCGGGGGAGATTGCTGGGAAGGCGGTATCGAGCGATTCCGGGTGCCATGATTGTCCAAACCCTTGGTTGGGGTCAGTCCGCGCATCGCAACACTGCTGTCTGAAGGAGGCCGTCCTGACGGATTCAAGTCTGCAAGCCGTGTTGACCAGCGATGATTCTTTGCCCGATGTCGGATGGAAGCCCAACAGGGTTCGGAATCATTTCTTTCCCCACCTAGGGTAGCTGGGATACCAGCTGCCCTCGGCTTTCGGACGAGACACCGATCGCGCGAAGACAAGGGACTCCACGTTGCGAATTTCAGGTTTCGATATTCGGTCGGTCGGGGTCCTCGAGGATTCACATTTAGTTCCTCTCCCCCCCACTGTCTGATGCATTCCCTCCGTCGCACGACTTCCTCATTTAAGTGGTTAACTACTTCATGGCTCGGGGAGATAGTGGGAGTAGGAAGATTGAATGATGAATGTTGATTTTTGATTTGAAGAGCTTTGGCATTGAAGAAGCGCTCCACACTGGATGGCAGGAAGCCAACCGAATATGAATTCGCGAGGATCGAACCCTTCTAGCCCCAGCTAGAGGCGCATCTTGTTTCTCGAATACACCTGAGAGAGGATCACGGGCGTCCCGCCTGTTTTTCCCACCTGAGCATAAGCGAGGCAAAAATAAGCTTGGAAATACGGCCCGTAAAGTTACTCTTACGACCAATGGGAATAAGTGAGAGTGCCCCCGATATCTCCGAATCCTGGCGTTCCGCCAAGCATGGCGCGTATCAGTTTTCAGCATTACCGCTTTACCCAGCCTCCTCATCCCTCCATCGGGCCCTCTCACGAGCTTTCTCAACGGCCTTCATTCAATAACAAAATCCTAGCATTTCATGAAAACCAACCGCCGATTCGCCGCTTTCCTCACTGCCCTCACCACCTCCACTCTTCCGGCTGCGGGGCTGATCTGGGACGATGCCGGTCCTACCAACAACTGGAGCACAGCTCCTGGTGATACCAACTGGATCGGCGGCGTTACCTGGTCCAATGCAAGCGCGGCCGATTTCAACGCCAGTGGCACGGACACCATCACTCTCACCACCGCGGCCATGACTGCCGGGATGGTGACCTTCGGGGCATCTTCCGCTTATGTGATCGACAACGGTGCCAACAACATGACCTGGTCCGCGCTCGCAGGGGCCGGCGGGTTCACCAAGGCTGGCAGCGGCACCATCACGATCGGCGGCGCAGGCGGCGCATCCGGCACGATCACCGTCAACGCCGGAACCCTGGACACGACCAATTCCAGCGCCTTGGGAACCAGCAGTGTCACGCTCAATGGCGGCACGTTGAAGACAAGCGTCAACCTAGCCAACGCCATCCTGCTCAACGACGTGGTCGGCAACACCATCTCCGCCAACGGAAACTATCGCAGCATCAGCGGGCAGATCACAGGATCCGGTGGATTGATCATCGGCAACGGAGGCGGCACCCCCGGCTTGAAGCTCGCAAATCCGGCCAACAACTTCAGCGGCAATCTCACGACCAGCTCCGGAGTTTACCTGCAACTTGACACTAGCGAGGTGATTCCCGACACGGCCGTGGTCATCGCCAATGGCGCTGCTTTCAAGGTCAACAACACCATCGAAACCATCGCAGGTCTGCAAGGCACTGCCTTGTTGTATTCCGATAACTCTTCACGTTTGGTGATCAACAGCCCGGCTGCGACCACCAACACGTTCACCGGCGCGATCAACGCCTTTGGCGGTGGAACCGCTCTGGCAATCACCAAGAAAGGCGACGGCACCCAGATCATGTCAGGCGGAAGCGTTCATTCCGGCGGCACCATCATCAGCGGCGGCACGTTGATCGCGAGAAACAGCGGCGTGTTCGGCAGCGGAGCGATCACTGTGAACGACACCTCCACCGGTTCCAGCAACACGAGCCTGTTGCTGGAGGGGGGCGGCATCTCAACCGCACGCAACATCACCGTCACTGACAACGGCAGCGGCACCGTCACCCTCGGCACCACCGGCACGTCCGGTGGCAACATGACTTTCAGTGGTGTGCTCACTCTCAACAAGGCCACCACCCTGACCTCTGCCACTGCGGACCGCACCACCTACACCGGCAGAATCACCGGCAGCGTCGGCGCTCTTACCATTGCCGGCGGCCAGCGCACCGTGTTCGATAGCGCGAACGGCCTGAATGATTTCACCGGAGATCTTACCATCACTGGGACCAATACCGTGCTGCAGACGGGAACAGGCGGCCTAACCGGTGAAGTCATCCCCAACGGATCCAACGTCACCGTAGGCGCGGGAGCATTGTTGAAGCTCGCCAACCTGGCCAACAGCACGGAAACCATCAACGGCCTCAACGGCGGCGGAGTCGTCCGCCGCCACGAGGGGGTGTCTGGAGTGGCCAACCTTGTCGTGGGTTCCAGTGGCGGCGGCGGCACCTTCAGCGGTGCTCTGGAGAATGGCGCGGGCTCGCTGACGCTGACGAAGATTGGGGCCGGCACTCAGATCCTTTCGGGCACGAATCTCCACTCCGGAGCGACCAACATCAACGCAGGCACGCTTTCACTCGGAAGCACAGGCTCCATTGCCAACAGCTCCGTCATCACGGTCGCCTCCGGTGCCAATTTCGATGTCTCCGGCTTGGCAGGAGGTTTCACTGTCGGCGCAGGCAAAGCCCTCAAGGGCGAAGGCACCGTGACAGGAAACGTGGCGGATGATCCGGCCGGCGTCGGAGCCATCACCGGTGGCAATGGCATCAGCGGCACTCTCACCATCACCGGCAATCTCGCACTCAACGGCGCCGCCGACATCAACATCGGAACGCTTTCCAACTACACCTCCACGGCGGCGATCGCGGTTGCAGGCGATCTAACGACTACCGGAGTGTCCGGTGATGTTTTCATCAACTTGCCATCTGTCCCCGTCGGCCCGGGCACCTACCGCTTGATCAGCCATGCCAACGTTATTCCTGATTTGTCGGGGTTTACGCTGAATTCCCAACCTTCGCTCTCCGCACGTCAAGTCGGCAACCTTGTCAACAACCCGGGCTCCCTCGACTATGTTGTATCCGGCGTAAACCCGGTCTGGACCGGTGCGCTCGGTTCCACATGGACCACTGCCACCCTGACCGCCCCGAAAAACTGGACCCTGCCGGGAGGCGGGGCCACGGACTACATTGAAGGTGATGTGGTGTTTTTCAACGATGAAGCCACAGGTTCCACCACGGTTGATCTCGCCATGGATGTGAATCCCGTTTCCGCCGAGTTCTCGAATTCCGCGAAGAACTACACCCTCCAGAGCACCGGCGGCTTTGGAATCACCGGCGCGGCCACTTTGTTCAAAGCTGGAACCGGAATCTTGACCATTTCCAATGCGAATACCTTCACCGGCGTCACAACGCTATCGGCTGGTACCACCCGGATCGGGAACGACTCGTCACTTGGTTCTGGCGGTCTGATCCTGAATGGCGGCACCTTGTCATCGGATTCATCTTCGGCCCGCACATTGGCCAATGCGTCCTTCACGATCGGTGGAGACCTGACTTTGGGCGATGCGGTCAACAGCGGAGCCATCACCTTCTCCGCCCCGGTGAATCTCGGTGGGGCCTCCCGCACACTCACCACGGAGTCCGCCGTCACCCTTGCAGGAGCCATCACCAACGGTTCGCTTGCCAAGGCCGGCGCCGCCCCGCTCACCCTCACCGGCAGCAACTCCTTCGGAACGACTTCGATCGGTGCGGGCGTCCTCAATATCGGCACCGGTGGCGCATCCGGCACCCTCGGCACAGGAAACATCAGCAACCAAGGTGCCCTCGCCATCAACCGCAGCGGCACCCTTTCCATCCCGGGTGTTATCTCCGGCACAGGTTCGCTCGAGATCAATGGCGGTGGCACCGTCACCCTCACCGGCTTGAACACCTACACCGGGACCACCACCATCCATCCAGGCAGCAACCTTGTGCTCAGCATGGGGATCAACTACGCTGAAAGCCACGTCGGCAGCGCCGTGACGATTGGAACCGGCTCGACCTTGTCGCTCACAGTGCCTCATGCCACCGGCTTTGCCTACAGTCTTGCCGGCAACAAGGTGGCAGCCGATGTCACGATCAATGCAGGTGGAACCGTCAATCGCAATGGCAACGACACCTACATCCAAGGTCTCACCATGACCGGGAACTCGGTAGTCACCGGTGGCGGCGGCCTCCGTCTCTGCGCCAATGTCACCGCCACCTCGGATGCCACCGGCGCTCCCACCATCAACAGCATGGCCTTGGTGGGTGGCACTTACACCAATTCCGGAAACACCCATACTCTCACCGTCGTCCACGGCCCCGGTTCGGTCGCCACCAGTGACCTCACCATCGGACCGATCGATCAGGTAACCCAGGCCGGTGCCACCAACATCCTCAAGGAAGGCAACGGCACCTTGACTCTCACCGGCGCCTCCATCTTCACCGGCACCACCACCGTCAATACCGGAACACTGGAACTCAATGGCACGCTGACCTCCGCCACGACGGTCAAGTCCACCGGCACCCTCAAGGGCAGCGGCAGCAGCAGCGGCACCCTCAGCGTGGAAAGCGGCGCCACCGTTGCTCCCGGCAACAGCATCGGCACACTGGGTGCCGGAGCCACCACCCTCGCAGGCACCTATGTTTGCGAGGTCGATGCCACCACTTCCGACGTGCTCGCCGTCAACGGTGCATTGAATCTGACTGGCTCCACACTGCAACTGTCGGGAACTCCGGCAGCTGCCAGTTACACCATCGCCACCTACACCGGAGCACTCACCGGCACCTTCACCGCCAGTCCTGCACTGCCTTCCGGGTATTCGGTCGATTACACCACCCCTGGTGTCATCAAGCTGGTTGCCACCGCAGGCTTCACCACATGGATCGATGGCTTCACGTTTGTTCCCGGTGCCGACAAAACCCCAAGCGGCGATCCGGATGGCGATGGAGTCAGCAACCTCGTGGAATACGCTCTTGCCGGCTTCAATCCGACGCTGCCCGATGGCGCGACTGGTACCTTCAATGGCACCTTGTTGAGCTTCACCAAACGCTCCGAAGCCGCGGCGGATGGAAAAATCAGTTACATCATTCAGGAATCGAACGACCTTGGAGTCACCGATGCATGGACGGAAGTCGGGTCCTACGCCACCAACAATGCCACCACGATTTCCTTCACTCTTCCGTCTGGATTGCCAAAGATTTTCGCCCGCCTGGTGGTGACTCAACAGCCGTAAGCAACTTCCAAATCGATCTCACCACCCAAGTCATCGGATGATCTTCAACCCAGCCGCCACCATGGCGGCAATCACCCAGTTGTAACTCCTGAAAGAAGTCCTCGCCGGATCAGATTCATCTCCCTTTCTAACAGGGTTTTAAGGGTTCGGTCCGAACCAGGAAGTGCACTTCCTGGAATCGTGTTCAGTTCATTTTCTCTCCTGTTGTTCAAGGAACTCCCTCCACGGAACTCCCTCCACGGCACGACCTCTTCCGTTCCAGTATCCCGGCGTGGTTGATCACCTCATGGCGCGGGGAGACGAATAACCAATAACAAATAACAAATAACTAATAACTAATAACTAATAACTAATAACTAATCTCCGGCGCCATTGATTTGAAGATGACTTTTTGATAAGCCTGCCCTACTTCTCCGGATTCTCCTGAGTCCCGGGCACCGGAGTCAGGATCATCTGCCGCAGGTCCATCACGGCTGCAGCTTTCTTGCTGCGTGGACGAACTTCGAGGGTTTGGGGACCGGGGGCCTTGAAGGTGACTCGACCGATGATGCGCTCCTTGAAGTTTTGAAAATGCCCGGTGTCCTCGACGGTGAAAGTGGCGGTCTGCTCAGCCGTGGTGACCGCCACCTCGCTGCCGCCGTTGTCCTTTCCACAGCCCTGCCAGACATGGATTTCATAGGTGCCGGGACGGTTCACTTCAAACGACCATGACGCCCAATCGCCTGGATTCGTCCAGTAGCCGAGGGTGTTCTTGTTCTCTTCGTTTTCATAGCGGAGCTTCTCGCCCGTGACCTTTGCCTGGCTGGAGTGCAGGACAATGCGCCCGCCGGTGAGCTGGGCAGGGAGGATGTATTCCTTGGACACCTGATCGCCCTTCTTGAAATCCTCATGGCAGGAGGCACAGCGCGGGAGCTTGCCCCGTTCCACGATCTTCGACGCCGCTCCATCGACGGTGAAGAACTCCCAATCATTGGCTTCGGGAAAGAATCCAGCCTCACGCTTCCACATGCCGGTGAAGAGCTCGGTCTTGCGATCTTGTTTTCCCAACTTCTCCTTCAGCAACAAGCTGCCCTCAGGGAACCTTCCCCAAGGATCGAACAGCGGAAGAACGGCTGGCTCGTTGGCGAATACGAGGGATGCCGCTCCGCTGTGGTCACCGGTTCTCCTGAGTAGGAGGGCATCGATGCTGCATCGTGTT
>JAIXPW010000242.1 GCA_027485995.1 Verrucomicrobiaceae bacterium | reverse complement strand
GTTCATCCGTTCGAGAAAGTGCCTCTAAATGAGCTACTTGCGGAAACCGACCCCAGAAGTTTCATGAATCAGAATTCTAACCAATTGGATTTGTTCTAGTTACAACCGGACGCCCGTGGCTGGATTTGCCAGAAGCTCAGGGGTCGAGTTACTTCCGGATCCGCTATATTACCGGAAGCAAATAACGGGTCCTCTGACTTACCAGCTAAATTCCAAAGTCACCATCCCTCTTTGGCTTCCCCTCATCCTCTGGCTCCTCATCGCTCACCTCTGGTCAAGGCACCAGAATCGGAAACAAGTCGTGCTCCAGACGACTCCTGAAATCCCCACTTCATGAAATCCCACTTGGTCATCCCGCTTTTTACGCTCGCGCTGGTTTCACTTTTCGGAACCGCTCCTGCGCGAAGCAAGGAACCAGTGCCGGTCGAGGACAGCAACGTCCGGATCGTGGAGGACAAGACCCGCGATGGAGGCACGACGATTTCCGCCGTGCTGAAGAACTGCACCGAGGCCACGATTTCGCTGAGCCTCACCTTGGAGAACGCCTCCACCTCCTGTCCGGTGCCGCTCGTGGTCGATGCGGCGGGGCGGAGTCGGGTCGAACTGGTCACGGTCAGTCCGACCGAAAAGCGACGCCGTTGGAGTTATCAATATCAATACGCCTGGAAGCCCGGACGACGCGGCGAGCTGAAGGCCAGCACGCATGCCTATGCCTTGCCTTACAACAGCGGTCGCCGGCTCGTCATTCAGGCGGACTTTGGAAAGTTCAGCCACCAACCCGGCTCGGCTGATGAGCATGCGATCGACTGGGACATGCCGGTCGGGACACCGGTTCTCGCCGCGCGTGCCGGGACGGTGGTGGCGCTCAGATCGGACGCCGATGCGGGAGGCGAGGACCTGCGCTACAAGAACAGCTACAACTACATCATCCTGCGCCACGACGATGGCACCTTTGCCGAGTACTGCCACCTCCGGAAGGACGGTGTCCTCGTGAAGCTGGGCCAGCAGGTGAAGGTGCAGGAGCGCATCGGACTTTCAGGGAACACCGGCTTTTCCTCGCGACCGCATCTGCACTTCTCCGTCTTCCAGACGATCGATGGCAAGACCCGCCGGACCCTTCCCATCCAGTTCAAGACCGCCGATGGAAAGGTCGAGACCTTGGTGGAGGGGAAGGAGTATTGAGTCCAGGAACCGCTAGCTCCTTGGAGTGCGGTGGGAAGCGAAACGCCACACCGCTTTCAGATGCAGAACCCACAACCGAAGACTCAGGCTGGATCAGCTCGTCTTGAATGATCGAAGTCAATGGCGGAACTAAACATCGGGACAGACAAATGAATCCTCTGATTCAACCGGATGCCTGAAGTCCTTGGCGACTTTTCGAAATTGCCAAGGGCAGGGGATTCATACACCTTGATCGCATGAACCCTGAGAATTCGCGATGCAAGACGACTCGTCGCGAACCATCGCGACCAGTCGTCGAATAACTGTTCTACATAAAAAGATGCCAAGAATTAACGTGGAGCACGTTCAAGCGAAGTTCATCATGCGAAAGTTGAAGGAGAATAATGTCCCTTTCAAAGCAACAAGTGACAGTTCTCAAGCTCGATACGCGATGCCAGCAAGCAATCGGGCGGGAACTTTCGGAATGGGCGTGACCACAACAATTAGTGTTAGTCCCAAGAATGCCGTGATATTCGATGAGATCTGCAGGGAAGTTCTTAAAGCAGGGTTTGAACAAGAGGCCCCACCAGGAAGATCGATAAGAGATTGGTGGCCGTTTAGTCTATTCTCAAAGAAATAATGAAAACGTCTGAACTCCTTAATCATCGGGACAGACGAAATGAACCCTGTGGAGCAGGCCCGCCAATCCTCCGAGTGTGATTCCCTAATCGAGCGGACATCAGCAATCGAGTCGCCAAGTTCGGAAGCGCCAGATTTCCAAATCAACCTTCCCCCGGCGGACCGTCCGGAGGTCGTCTCCCTGCCTTGAACATCACCCTGATGACCGTCGAACTGGCTGGGACGTTCTTGGTTGTGCGTAGCGATCGCGGTGTCGCCGAAACACTCAACTCAAGGTGCCTTCCCAGTCTTTATCTCAAGTTCGAGCGTCCGCTTGTCCTCGGGAATGGCCTTCATGGTGATCGGACCGGTTTGCGGATCGGTGCCGGGGATGATGAAACAGAGCGTGCGGATGTCCTTGTCGTATTCCCAGACGGCGGAATAGATCGGCTTTTCCATCTCACTGGCGAGCGCGAGGCGGGCTCCGATGCCACGGGTCTCACCGCCGAGGTCGAGGTCGATGGGGACCCAGCCGGTGGGGATTCTAACAGCCTTTTGCTCAAGCTGGATCACGAGTTCCTTCGGGGTGGCATTGAGAAAACGGTAGCCGCCCCAGTGGAAGCCGGCCGGGTCGTCATTGAAGATGATAACCCGCAGGCCGGTGGCGTCGGCCGCATCCGCCATGAGAAGGACAAGCGGGTGGGCCATCACTTGCGGGATCGAACAGGTGCGCTCGGCGGGTTTCCCATCGGCGGTGTTCCGATCGAGCGCCCGAATGCTGATGGGCCCGCTGCCTTTCAGATGGATCAGCGGCGTGCGCTTCTCCGGGTGCATGTCGACGATCGGGACAACCGATTCCCCGCAGACGAGCGCGAGCTTGCGGGAGGCCACTTCACCATCCCAGGCGAGGACACGAATGTCAGGCGCGGCGGAGATCATGCCTTGGAAATGCAGGATGCCGATGAGGGCGGAACGGATGAGGAGATTCATGAAAGATAAAGGTTCACCAAGTGGATCTGGAGGGCAGTTCCTTCACGCTGATGATCTGGAAGCGACGACCATAACTCTTGTTGATTGGGGATTTCAGGCTGGCGATCGCGGTGGCGGCATCGTCGATGGGATCGACCCAGTCCGGAAGCCGCTGCACCACCGCCTCCAGGCGCACGCTGGCGGTCACCTGACCGGAGGGGTCCCTGGCTTCGCCCAGCGAGCGGATGATGAAGGTGTCCGAGCGGGCGGTGAGGAAAGGGGCGAGGGCGGTGAGTACGTCGGCCTGACTCAGCCAGCCCGGAGTGTTGGTGCCGGTGTTGGGGGTGCTGACGTTCTCAGGATTCGGATAGGGGCTGGTACTGTAAGTGGCGTAGTTGAACTTCCTGTTCAGTCCGGCGGTGTCGATCGCCGCCTGGATGGCTCCGGCCACGGCCTGGGTGGGCGCCGTGCGGTCGATGGTTGAAATGCGACGGTTGACGAACTCGCCGAGGGAAAGGAAGGGGCCCCGGCTCTTGATCTCGGCGACGAGGCTGGTGGCGAGTTGTTTCAGTTCGGCATCGGTCAGCGTGCGGAATCCGGACCAGGGATCGTTCTCGGCCATCGAGGTGGGAGCGGCGGTGAGGATGTGGCGGAAGCGCGACTGCGCGGTCTTTTCCCCCGAAGCGGGCTCGACCCCGCGAAGGCTGGCGAGCAGGGCGGTCCAGGCCTCCACGCTGGTCGAGTTCACATTGAAGCCGCCGTTGACCAGCAGGTGTGAGGCCAGGCGGACGCAGCGGGCCGGGCCCTCCAGCCGGGTCTTCACTTGATCGGGCGAGTTCCCGCCGAGCCAGGGACTCATGCGTGGGTTGCGCAGCGGATTGGCCACCGGGTCCTGGAAAAACCGGCCGAGCACGTCGTTCATCGATTGCTGCTCGGACGTCTGGTCCTCATCCCAGATCGCGGGGCTGCCGGTGTTGCCTTTCCGGGTGCCGAAGACCGGGGCCGCGCCTGAGAAGTAACAGCGGTCGAAGAGCGCCTCGTTGGCAAGATAGGAGGCATCGTAAACGCCAAGCCCGCCAGGGGAGATCGCTTCGCCGTTCGGGGCATTGGAGACGAGTTTCGAAACCGAGGTGGACGGCAGATAGGGCGAGGCCCAGGAGTTGCCGATCTGGCTGGCGCAGTTGAACGGTGTGGCGGTCACGTCGCAGTGCTGCAGGGCTCCGAGCGAAAGCGTCGGCGTGCGCGGGACCTCGAAGAAGGCGAGGTTCGAGCGACCGGTGGCCGCGCTTTGGGAGGGCCCGTAGAAGGCCTTTTCCCCGGTGAAGGTGGTCTCCATCGCGAGCTGGGCCAGCGAGGTGCCGCCACGGAGGACACTTTCATAATGCGGACCGGTCTGGAACTGCGCGCCGCTTAGGTAGGCGTTCACGGCGGGTTGGCGGGGATTGGTCGTGAACATCAGGTCGGCCAGTGGCAGTGAACTCGACTGCGCCACCCGATGATAGGTCAACAAGCTTCCTATCATCTTCGGCGTCTCCTTGATTTCATCGAGACTGAATGAGGGGTAGTTGATGGTGTCGTTGGCCTTGCCGTAGGAGACCCCGGAGTGGATCTGGCCGTAGAGATGGAGGTTCTTCTCGGCTGGCAGTTCGGGCAGTCCGCTGCCGCCCGCCCGGGTTTCCACCATCAGCTCCACGCCGGGATTCCGGATCTGATAGGCGTCCGCCATGTTGACGATGTAATAGTAGGTGCCGCGGTCAAAGCCGACCTGATTGGCGTTCACGCGGTCTCCGCTCTTGAGCTTGTAGTTGAAGTTGTTGGCGCCGCCGATCGACTTGGTCATGTTCAGCACGATGCCGCCCTTGGTGGAGGCGGTGATGTCGGAGGGGCTGGAAACCGGTTTCATCCGCCACGTGCGCATCTGTGGGGTGCCGAGGAACTCCAGGTCGCGACGCGAGGTGTCGGCCAAACAAAACACCCGCACTTCCCCCGGCGCGAGGTGGATCGCCGGGCTGACGACCTTGGCTCCGGATTTCACCTCGTTGCCTGACTGCGTGAGATGGAGATAAAAGAACGGGCGCGAGGATCGACCGTGGCCCTGATAGCCCTCGCCGACGAAGCGGGAGAGTGAGGAATTCCATGTCTGCGCCGTGGTCGATCCTGAGGGAGTGACGCTCCAGTTCCAGAACACCGCGAAGTCGATCCACGGGTAAACCACGAGGCCTTCGGTTTCGACATCGACGTTGTAGGGATTCCACACGGTGACGAAAGGCGTGAGCAGGATGCCGAGTGTGCCGTCCGCCTTGGCATAGATGCTGAAGAACAGGTTCATCCGATCGAGCACCGGAGCCAGGGAGGGCTGGGTCTTTTTTCCGAAGGGCCGACCGGTCACCTGGTCCGGCGTGCTGATGTGCGAGTAGGGCCGTTCAAAGGCGGTGGTCGCCCCGGATGATTCGTAGAGGCTGCGATGGATGCGGTAGTGCGAGCGCAGCAGATCGAAGGTCGGAGCGCCGTTGACCTGGAACTTGTGGTTCACCGACGCGGGGTCGAAGTTCATGTAAACCTGCGCCTGCGAGTTCGCGACCAAGGGCAAATAAAGCGCCCTCTGGCCCTTGTATTCGCGACTCGTGGTCGAGCGGAAGGGGTTGGGAGTCGATCCGGTTTTGTCGGTCCAGGTGTTCGCGGCGAAATCGCTGTCCGGCATCTCGAAGCCGGTGGTGAGATCAACCTTCAAGCCGCCCTTCACGGGGTCGGTCAACAGGCTGAAGGAATCGGAGGTGAAATCCTTCGAGGCCAGTCCGGCCTTTTCCGGCGACACCCCGAAGTCCGGATCCAGCGCAACCTGGGAAAGGCTGGTCACCTTTCCGGCTCTCGCGGGCCAGTTGTCCTTTGGCTGCCTCATCAGGGAGGACAGCGAAAGGTCCGGCCGCGAGGGGCTCTGCATCCGGTCCTCGATCGCCAGCCGCTTGCTGTCGTCGGTGCCAACGTTGATGCGGGCCTTGGTGTTCTCCTGGGTCACCGCCCAAGCGAACGAGCCGGCCGTTCCCACGGGAACCTTGGTGGCGGACAGATCGAAGCCCGAGCCCGCGAGCGAGAAAAGCGAGGCCTTGTCGGCGCCGGTCGTCGGGGTGGTGCCGTGCCAGGTGAGTTGCTGGACCTTGAGTGGATCGGGCTCCGACACCAACCAGCCCCGGAAGCCGCTCTGGCCCTTCGGAGTTCTGTAATCGACGCGCGGGGTGGTGGCGGAATTGCTCTTGGCCGCGAGATCAGGCGACCAACCGGTCCAGACCCCGACAGCGGATGGATTCTTGGAATTCGCCAGCATTGAAGCATCCGACGAAATCCGGCGATCATCCCCGAGGCTTGTCTGGAGCTGCCCCAGCGCCATCATCAGGCCCATGCGAGCGTTTGCCCGGGCCACCGCTCGGGACTGATCCTGGGAGCCTTTCCTCAGTTCGATCGTGGCCAGTCCCAGCATGCCCAGAGCCACCAGCGTGATGAGCACCATCATGACCAGGGTCACGACGAGGGCGAAGCCATGGGCTCGACGGCCTTTTTGAGGAATTGAAAGCATCGGGTCGGTTGCAGGGAAACCTCCACGCGAGCGATCTCGCTGGATTGAAACGAAAACACAACCGAGGGTACTACCAGTCCGGGCGATGGATGTAAACAACGCAGAGGGGGAGCTTCACGAGCCGCTCCTGAGTCGGTGCGGAGTCGCCCCCGACCCGGTTCGGGGAGCCTCCCAAAATGGGAAATCTCCCTCAGCCCTGGAAGTCATCAAGTATCGGTTACCTTTTCGCCAAGTTGCTCCGGACCAGCATCATCCATCCTCAAACCAGGAAAATCCCTCGGCAAATGCCTGATTTTCCCTCAGTGTCGCTCAAAACAAACTCTTCTGTTCTGCAATAATATGATCCGCCCTCTTTTCCAAGTCTTATTACTGACTAGCACTTTATTAACAGCCCAAGAAGTAGCTAAACAGCCAGTCTTGTCAAAGGCTCAGGAGCTTTCACAGTCCCGTGACTTAATTGCTCGGTTAAGTGCGTCAACCAGAAAGAGCCAGCGGCCTGTGGTAGGGGTTCTTAACTATTGGGAAGTTCGCATCAATACTTATTCTGATGACGCTGATCAGCAGCTTGAACGTTCTGCTCTCTACCCTCTCTACTATAAGTGTTGTCAGACGTTGGAGCGTCTCTACAAGGGGAAGTTGACCACTTATCTATTGAAGGACGTGTTGGGCTACCCCTCGCAGATCACAATCGTGAATTTTGAAGACGAAGATCTTGGCAAGTCTCACCTGATCGTCGGCCTCTGGGAGGGGAACGATTCAACAGGCTTCAACTTCATCCATCTTCCGGGTTCATTCGATTTGAAAGAAGGTTGGAAGAAGAGAGAGTCGTGGGATTTGAAGGGCATTTTCTTCAACGCGGAAAGCCCAGCAGAACAAGCCGGCGCTGACCAAACCGCTACCGCCTCCGAATCGAAGTCGGAGGGCAAAGACAAACCTCAACCCGAGTCGAAGAATGCCCCCCGGTAGCGGGTGGCAGGCCTTTGGCGTTGCCTCAAATGGAATATCGCGCACAGACCTACATCGGTGGATTGCAGCTTCTGGCAGTTCTAGCGGGGAGCCTGCTTCTTCGTGCGACCGTCAAGGGTTTGGATGACCTGCTGATTCAAGACCTCGTTCCAGATCCTTTGAGATATCTTCGACCCCTGGGGCGCTACGGATGGATGCTGGCATGGGTCCCCATCGCGTGGGTGGTTCTGACGATCCGGGCGGAGCGATCCGGTCTCTGGTGGGCCACGAAGCCAGTGACGGTGGGTTCGGGACTGATCATTCTGCTGGGTCTTGTTGCACTCTTTGGGTGGGCTGGATTATCTGCGTCTTCTATCTTGTCCGGAGGACCGTGAATCGACAGCGCCAAGGCGAGGTCGATAAGCCTGAAGGCTGAGATGAAACCACGAAATTCACGAAACATCACGATATTCAGGGAGTTTCGAATCGCGTCGGACTGATTCATCAGGTGAGTGCGAAGCTGGCGACAATTGCCTCCTCTTTCGTGCTCTTCGTGACTTTGGTGGTCTCTCATTCTCCTCTAGAGAACGAACACATGACCCGCATGCCATGGCGGTGTCGCGCGGCGCTTGCCACCGCGGTCCAAGGTTTTTGCGAAGAGACTTTCGCTTTCCTCACTTCCTCTTCCGATACTCGAGCGGCGTCAGCTCGGTGACTTCCTTGAAGGCGCGGCCGAGGGCGGCCTGGTCGCGGAAATTGAGGAGAGAGGCGATTTCCCCGATGCTGAGGTCCGTTTCCAGCAGCATGTCGCAGACCGCGCGGATGCGGAGCTTCTGCATGAGTTCCTTCGGCGTGGTGCGGAAGGCCTGCATGAACTTGCGGTGGAGCTGGCGCAGCGAGATGCCGGTGTGGTCGGCCACGTCCTGGACGCTTGGGTTCTTCCGGTAGTTCTGCTGGATGAAACGCAGCGCCTTCTCGACGGCGCGGTCGGGATGGTGGGTGTCCTTGCTGCTGTTGTAGGGACGGGTGGTGCCCATCAGGCCGATGACCTCGCCGTTCTTGTCGAAGAGTGGCATCTTGTTGGTGAGATACCAGTCGGGCACGCCGAGGTCGTTGAGGAAGACCTCGACGATGTTGAGCTTCGGCTCGCCGGTGCGGATGACCTCCTGGTCGTCGGCGACGAAGTGCTCGACGAGGTAGGCCGGGACGAGTTCGTGGTCGGTCTTTCCGATGACCTCGGACTCGGAGGAGTAGCCGAAGCGGAGATAGAAGTTCCGGCAGGCCGCCATGATGCGGAGGTGCTTGTCCTTGGCGAAGAAGGCCATGCCCTTGAGATGATCGAAAACATGGTGGAACTGACTCTGCGCGGACAGGGCGTCGAGGAAGCGGCTCTGGTCGGGAGGTTCGGTCGGGACACTCATGGCAGCGGAGAAGGATGGCACGCGGGAAGAAAGCCTCAAGCGGGGACTAAGCACCGGGCGGGAAGGGCTGCTCGGAGATGATCCAGCCCTCGTTCTTGTCGGAGAAGGTCTTGAGGGTCCACTCGCTGGGAATGAGGGCGACGAGATGGCCATGGACATCACGGGACAGGGTGACGCCCATGGAAAGCGCCGGCAGTGCCTTGGCATCGCCGGACTCCGGTTTCATCCAGCGGGCATACGACCATGGGGCGGATTCGAGACGGGTCTCCGCGCCGTATTCGTTTTCGAGACGATGCTGGAGCACCTCGAACTGCAGCGGGCCGACAGCGCCTAACAGCGGGATGTAGCTGCCAGTGGATTCGAGCAGCGTGAACTCGGTCACGACGCCTTCCTTGAGCATCTGCTCGAGCCCGGAGCGGAAGCGCTTGAACTTCGCGGTGCTGCGGTTGTGCAGATACGAGAAGCACTCGGGCGCGAAGCGCGGAATGACGTCGAAGGAGATCGAGGGATCGGTGGAAAGCGTGTCGCCGATGAGGAAATCATGGTTGCCGACCAGGCCGGCGACGTCGCCCGCGAAGGCGTCATCGACCGTTTCGCGTTCCTGGGCGAAAAGGCGCTGGGAGTTCGAAAGGCGGACCTTTTCCCCGGTGCGGGTGTGGGTGACGGTCATGTCGCGCTCGAATTTTCCGGAGACGATGCGGATGAACGAGACGCGGTCGCGGTGCTTCGGGTTCATGTTCGCCTGGATCTTGAAGACGAAGGCGGAGAACTCGGGCGAGGTGGGATCGATGGTGCGGTCACCACTTTCGCGGGAGGCCGGGGGAGGTGAGAGTTCGAGGAAACGGTCGAGCAGGAGCTGCACGCCGAAGTTGTTTGCCGCGGAGCCGAAGAAGACCGGGCTGAGTTCACCGGCGGAAACGGCGGCGAGGTCGAACTCGGCTCCGGCGCCTTCGAGGAGTTCGAGCTCATCGCAGACCTGCTTGTAGGTGCCCTCGTCCATCGCGTTCTTCACGGCGGGATCGTGGATGTCCTTGACCGCGACCGGGGCACGGAAGCTGCCGCCGGGGGTGCGCTCGAAGAGGTGGACCTGGCC
>JAIXPW010000073.1 GCA_027485995.1 Verrucomicrobiaceae bacterium | reverse complement strand
CGGGTCTTGTTCCTGAGCGAGGCCACGGCGTGCTTCATCGTCAGGAAGAAGCCCTTGATGAGGGCTCCGAAGTAAATCTTCTCGCCTGCGTTGAGCTTCGGGCGCTGGAGTTTGATGACGGCCATGAGAGGAAGAAAATTCTAAATTCTAAGCACTAAATTCGAAACCTGGATCAGTTCTGTCCAAGGAGCCCGGAGTTTCTCTTGGCGGGCGCTTCGGAAACCTTGGCGACCCAGATGACGGCAGCACAGAGGACGAGAAGAAGGACCGCTCCGATGCCGATCACGGCAGCCGAAAGGGTTGGCGCGGCGATCACGAGCGCACCGAGGAAGACGTTCACGAGGGCGGCTTCGAAGAAGATCACCCAGCCGAGTTTCATCAGCTGGTCATAGCGGAACCGCGGCACGGTCCAACGGACGAGGATGAAGAAGAGTATGAATGCGATGAGCTTCGTCATGAAGACGGCCAGGTTGAGAAATCCGCCGATCTTGAACGAACCGATGGCCAAACCGGCTGCCCATTGGTCGAACCAAGGACCGAGCGACCAGCCACCGAGGAAGAGCGTGATGATCAGGGCCGAGCCGACCACCATCGCGGCGTATTCACCCATGAAGAACATCGCGAATTTCATCGAGGAGTATTCGGTGTGGTAGCCGCCGACGAGTTCGGTTTCGCACTCCGGAAGGTCGAAGGGCATGCGGTTGGTTTCCGCGAAGATCGAGATCGTGAAGATCAGGAAGGAGATGAAGGCCGGGATGAGGAAAAGGAGTTTCTCCTGAAGCGGGTGGGCGGCGTCATGGCCCCAGAACGGGAGGAGCAACCAGCCGTGTTGGGACTGGTATTGGACGATCTTGCCGAGGTTCAGGTCGCCGAAATACATGAGCACCGGCACGACGGAGAGACCGAGGCAGATTTCGTAGGAAATCATCTGCGCCGTCGAGCGGACGCCGCCGATGAAGGGGAACTTCGAGTTCGAGGACCAGCCGGCGAGGGTGATGCCGTAAACGGAAAGCGACGCGATTGAGAAGATGAACAGCGGGCCGACATCGAGATCCGCGATGGCGAGGCTGATCTTCTGTCCGGCGATGCTGATGTCCGAGCCGAAGGGAATCACGGCAAGTGTGATCAAGGCCGGAACGACTGTTAGAGCGGGAGCCAGCCAGTAGAAGGCCTTGCGGACGTGGGCGGGGGTGAAGTCCTCCTTGAGGAAGAGTTTCACGCCGTCAGCCATTGGCTGGACGAGCCCGAAGAAGGAAAAGTCCTTCTTCATGCCCAGCAGCGTCAGCGGCATGCCAACCCGGTTCGGGCCGACACGGTCCTGGATGATGGCGGAGAAGCGTCGCTCGAAGTAAACCGAGATTGGCACCAGTGGCAGCACCACCACAAAGGTCAGAATGATGACCTTTGCGAGGATGATGAGGATATTGAGGAAGTCAGGGTCCATGGGAAAAATGTTAGAGGTTAAGGGTTAGAGGTTATTGGGGGTATCCTTTTCCCTTGATGCCCGTCTGAGGTAAGAAATGTAGCCGTTGAGGAGGGCGATGGATTCGGAGGCGATGGCTCGGCCCTGTTGCTGGAGTTCAGAAGAGATGAGTCCTTCGTCAAGAGCGGTGATGAGATGGTCGACGACTTCCCAACAGGAACCGCGAGCATTCGAGCAGAATTTCGCGTTGTCGAGGTAATGGAATCGCCCGTAGCCCTCTGCAATGTTTGCGGTGGTCGACCGCGCCGCCCGGAGAATTTGATCGGAAAGGCGGAAGCGTTCCTCTTTAGGAAGCGCGTTGCAGATCTCCCTCGCCACAAAACGACGAAGCTCCCGACATGCTTTCCAGCAGTCGAGGTCTTCAAAGGTTCTGAGCGATTCGTTGGGCATCTTCTCTAGTAACTTCTAACCAATAACCTCTAACCATTAATCGTCCCCGCTGCCTTGCGGGCGCGCTCGTTGGTGAGAAGCGGGATCTGGTAACCGGTTTCGAGCAGGGGCTTGCCAAGGTCGCCGATCTTCGAAAGGGAAAGGCCGCTGAACTCAGGGATGGATTCGGCCATCGCTTTGAAGACGTCTTCGATCGAGTGGACCTCGTTCTTGTCACCGCTGAGGGCGAGGATGAGGTCGCGGAGGATTTCCCAGTCGTCGTGGGCCTTGGCAGGTGGTTCGACCGCGCGGTTGAGTCGCTGGAGGCGACCGGAAAGGTTGATCATCGAGCCACGCTTTTCGGTGAAACCGGCGCTCGGCAGGACGAGTGCAGCGGCTTCGGCGGTGGGGTTCGCGAGGGTGGCCATCTGGACGACATAGGCCTTGGCGAGCTGCTCGGCGGTGAAGCCAGCGTCGGTGATCAGGTCTTCGCCGAGGGCGAGCACGGCCTTGATGGCTCCGGAGTCGAGACCGCTGCGGATCGAGCTGAGTTTTCCAGAGGGATCCGGAGTGCCGAGGACGAGAGAGGCTCCGGTGGTGTTCGGATTGCGGTCGGCCGCGACCAGTAGATGGTCAGCCTCGCCGCTACGTGGAACGATCGAGACGTTCGCAGTGCCGAGCTCGGCGGCGAGCGCACGAACCAGGAAAAGCTCCTCATTGGTCATGCGACCGGAGGCGACGATGGCAATCTCATGGGCGCTGAAGGTCTTGAGCTTGGCCGCGGCGGAGGCGATGGCGTCTTTCCATGAAACCGGCTCGTGGTGGCTGCCGGTCTTGGCGAGCGGCTCGGTCAGGCGGGCATCGGAATCGAGCGCGTGGAAAGTCAGGCGGTGCGAGTCCGGCATCCAGGTCGAGTTCACCTCGTCGTTCTGGCGCGGGGTGATGCGGTGGATTTTGCTCTCGCGGGTCCAGACGACGAT
>JAIXPW010000127.1 GCA_027485995.1 Verrucomicrobiaceae bacterium | reverse complement strand
GGGCAATGGGGTGAGGCGCCTGCCGCAGTCCCGGGGGATGTGGGTCATGCAGGCGGCGACACAGTTTGAACTGCCTTTTCGGCGGATGGCGGGTGGTCGCGAACGGGGGCGAGAACCGGTTTGATCCTTAACAGGAAAATGGGAAACCACTAAAGTCACGAAAAGCACGAAAGCAGAAGCAATGGTCTCCATCTTCGCCCTCACTTGATGAATGAGTCTGAAGCGTTTCGGAACTGCCTGATTTTCGTGATGGTTCGTGAATTTCGTGGTTTGTAGTTCAGGATTTAAGCCAAATCTCCCAAGCGATTGGATTTGTGGGCTTTGCAGAGCCGACAGCGGGCTTTGCAGAGCCGACAGCGGGCTTTGCAGGGCCGACAGCCGTCGTTGCAGAGCCGACAGCGGGCTTTGCAGAGTCGACAGCCGTCGTTGCAGAGTCGACAGCGGTCGTTGCAGAGCCGACAGCCGTCGTTGCAGAGGTGACAGCGGGCGTTGCAGAGGCGACAGCGGTCATTGCAGAGGCGACAGCGGTCGTTGCAGAGGTGACAGCGGTCGTTGCAGAGGCGACAGCGGGCGTTGCAGGGGCGACAGCCGGCGTTGCAGAGGCGACAGCGGTCGTTGCAGAGGTGACGGCGGGCGTTGCAGTGAGCATCCGTTCGTCGTCATGCCTTCAGGCTGTTCTGAAGAATCCCCCTGAAGGGCGGAACTGCGGACCGAACGCAAAGCCGCCCCGCCTGGAGGGGAGAGAATCCAGGCGGGGCGGACCATGGTTGGAGTGATGAATCACTCCAAAAGGATCACTCGCTGACCTTGGCGCGGATGAAGTCGGCGGAGACCGTCGGCACCGTGCCTGCCACACGGAAGGTGCGGTAGGTCCAGCCAGTGGACAGCGTGGGCAGTCCGGTCTGGATGGTGGTGGCGTCGCCTCCCGTCACTTCGGTGATGGTGTCAGTGAAGGTGGCGAGGTCTGTGGCTCCCTCAATGCGGTAGGTGATGGCGTCGATCAGCGCGGAGACCTTTTCAGGAGATCCCGAGAAGGTGGCTCCGGTGCGGACCGGCAGGGTGAGCGTCAGAACCTGATCGGAACCCACGGTGGCCACCTTGCCGACGACCTTGCCGTCTTCAACCGCCGAGAGCGGATTTCCGTCGAAGGCGAATTCGTAGAGGTTGTTCTTTCCGTCACCATCCGGGTCGGCGGACTTGGCGCTGCTGTGGGCGGCGTCGCTGTCGTCGAGTCCCTTGGCAACGGCCCACGAGGCGTAGCCCGAGGCGGCGGGTCCGGTGGTGACCGTGAGGGTTCCGGTTCCGGAGAAGTGAACGTCATCAATGTAGGTCGCGCCGGATCCGGTGGCTCCGTAGGTTCCCGGGGACTTGGCCGTTCCTTCGATGGTGAGTTCATCGATGGTGTCGGTGCCGGTGAAGTCGAGGGCGATCGAGGCCCCGGCTCCGATCGCGACGTCGGCGGCGTCGGCGAGATAGGCCGTGGAAATGGCCAGCTTTCCGGCGTTGACGACCGTATTGCCGGTGTAGGTGTTGGCACCGGTAAGCGTCAGGGTTCCGACACCGTTCTTGGTGAGTCCGCCCGCGCCGCCTTCACTGAGGTTCCGGTCGATCAAGGGAGCGGAAACCGTCAGGTCCGCTGCTGCGGACGTGGTGGCGTCCGCGACGTTGAAGACGGTGTTCGTGTTGAGGTGGATGCCATTGAAGGTGCCATTGCTCGAGATGGTGGAAGCTGTGGTTCCTCCAACCGTCACCACGGCAGCCGCGTCGAAGCTGTAGGTCTGGTAGCCGGCCGCCGCTCCGCTGACGGAAGTGAGGGTGCCACCGTTGAGGGTGACAGAGCCGAGTCGGTTGAAGACCACTCCGCCGTTGGTCACGGTGCCGCCGGATTCGATCACCAGCGTCGTGGCCAGGGTCGAGGCGTTGCCGCCAAGGGTATCCCCGGAATTGAACTGGAGGGTTCCTCCGTTGTTGACCGTGACCGTGTGGGCCACCTGGTTGTTTCCAAGCGCGCTGGTGACGGGGTTGAGGGTGTTGTTCGGCAAGTTGAGGATCAGCGTTCCGCCATTGACCGTGGTGTTCCCGGTGTAGGAGCTGGCTCCGGAGAGGGTCAGGGCGCCGGTTCCCACCTTGGTCAGACCGACCTTGCCGGAGGTGTTCCGGATCGAACCCGCGAAGGTGCTGGTCTGGTTGTTGTTTCCGGCCGTGAGCAGGTAGTCGCCCGTTCCAGCGGTGTTGTCGATGATCGCGTTGGCCGCGCCGGTCAGGCCGTTGACTCGCAGGTTGCGTCCGTTGAGGTCGAGCGTGGCGGTGTTGGCGTTGGCGCTGGTTCCGAAGACGACGTTTCCTTTTCCTGCACCGAAGGGGAGCGCGTCATCGATCCCGACCTTGAGCACGACGTTGGCGGCCACGTTCGCCCAGTAGCTCGGACCGGTGTCTCCTATCGTGGTGTTGCCGGCGTAGTTGTTGGCCGCGTTCAGAATGACCGGACCCGCATCCCAGTTGATGGCCAGGCCACCCGCACCGGTGATGAGACCATTGACGGTCAGGGTTTTCGGCCCCCATCCACCTTGGAGATAACCGCCACCGGCACCCAGGGAGATGGTGCGGTTGGCGTTGATCACCGGCGTCGAATCGTTGTTGTAAAGGGTGGCGCCGTTGAGGGTGACATTGACGGTAGGCGTGGCGGGGACTGCACCAAGTTGGGCATCATCGGTGATCTGGAGCGTGCCGCCATTGACGGTCGTTCCACCGGTGTAGGTGTTGGCTCCAGTCAGGGTCGTTCTTCCTGTGCCGTTGAAGGTCATTCCACCACTGCTGTTGGGAGTGGGGGCCGTACCGGTCACGGTGGCTGAGGTGGTGGCACCGCCGCCGGTCAGGACAAAGGTCGGAGTGGCGGTGTATCCCACACCCGGGTTGGTGATGGTGATGCCGGTGACGACGCCGCCGGTCACCTCGGCAACGGCGGTCGCGCCGAAGCCGGTGGTGTCGCCGGGATCGTTCACGATCTGGACCAGTGGAGCGCCGATGTAGCCGGCTCCACCGGTGAAGGAGGCAATGCCGTTCACCCCATTGCCGGAACCGGCGGTCGGAGCAAGCAGGGCGGCGCCGATGGTGATGTTGGTATTGCTGTTGTGGATCGTGCCGCCGTTGCCATAGACATAGACGCCATCGACGTTGGTTCCGGGCATGAAGGCGACGCCACGGCTGGCGGCGGTTGCGGCGAGCGTGCCACCATTGAAGTTGATCAGCGCCGTCGGATTGGCATTTCCAGCCACGACCTCACTGACGGTCAAGGTGCCGTTGGTCAGGAGGTTCACCGCGCCGAGGGTGCCAGCGGTGTTGCTGACGGCCAGGTTGAGCCCTCTTCCGGTGACGGTGGCGCTGGCTCCGGTGACGAAGGCGGCTGAGGTGCCACCCCCGACGGTGACGACGGAGGATGCACCGCTGGTTCCTGCCCAGTTGATCGCGAGTGGATTGGCTGCGGTTGCGCCGAAGTTCACCGTGCCGCCCTCGACATTGAGGGAGCCCGAGGAGCTGGCACCGCCACGGCCCACGACGATCCAGCCGTTGCTGGTCACGGTGCCGGCAGTGAGATCCATGACGCCGATGGCGTTGTCGGCAGCGGCACCGACTCCGATTTCATTGGCGGTCAAGGTTCCACCGGACATGCTGTAGTAGCCATTTCCGGAAGCGGCCGATCCGATCCGCAGGTTGTCGACACCTGCCCCCTGGGTGAGGGTGACGGTGCCGCCCGACTGGTAAACCGCACCGGAAACTCCGAAGGAATTGCCCACGTGCAAATTCGAGCGGGTGATGCTCACGCCCGTCGGGATGGTGAGGACACCTGATCCTGCGGCCTGGCCGACGATGAAGGTGTTGGCGACTGTGCTGGTGCCGAAGGCACCACTGAGGTTCAGGGTGCCTCCTCCGGTGACAAAGAGCCCTCCAGTCAAACCGGCCGAACCGGTCAAGTTGAGCGTGCCGCCGTTGACGGTGGTGTTGCCGGTGTAGGTGTTCGCTCCGGACAGAGTGAGGGACCCAGTTCCGGACTTGGTGAGACCGAATCCCGTGCCACTGACGGCACCGCCGGCGGTGAGTGCGGCAGTTCCGTTGGTGGTGATCACCGCGTTTGCCGTCAGGCTAACAGCGCCAGTGCCGAGATCGAGGTCGTTGCTGCCTCCAAAGGCGAATCCGGCATTCCAGATCTGGGGATTGTTGGCGGAGAGCGCGATCGGCGAGCCGCTGGAGTTGTCAATCGTGCCGCCGTTGATCACCAAGGTCCCGGTTCCGATTGCGGAAGCGTGATTGAGGTGAATCGCTCCGGCATTCAGGGTTGTTGCGCCTGGATAGGTGTTGGGATTGTTGATCACCAGGTTCGCATCGCCACCTTTTGTCAGGGCACCGGTGTTGATGCCGTTGCTGCCGGTGAGGGTGTAGTTCAGCGAGAAGTTATCGAAGATGGTGCTGGTCGGGCTGACCGTGCCGTCGTTGATCGCGAGGGTCGTGGTGCCGGTGGCCGAGTCGTCGAAGAGCACGGTGTCGTTGGTCTGGAAGTCGGTTCCAGTCCCGCCGGTGATCAACTTCCAGTTTTTCGATCCTCCGATGGCCGTGGTGGTCCACGCTCCGCTGGCAAGACCCGTCCAGGCTGGTGAATCCCCGGCGATGCTCAGGGCGATGGCAGAACCGGTGTCAATGAGGGACGCATTCTGACGAGCCCCGATGCCCGCAGGCGGGGTGAGGGAGAAACGGGAGGCAAAGCCAGCGCCGCCGATCGTGCCGGTGTATTCGATCAAGGGGTAGGTTCCGACCGTCCAGAGACCGGTGTTGGTCACGTTCAGGTTCACGGTTCCCGCCGCGTTGGTGCTGAGGTTGGTGGTCGAGATGGATTTGTCCACCGACGTGCCGACCAGCGCGAGGTTGACGGTGGCCGCGCCGCTGAAGTTGAGGGAGCCGATCGTCAGGGAGCCGGTGCCACCATTCCCGGCCGTGAGGACGTTGCTGGTGGAGTTGCCGACGTTCACCGTGTCGATCGTGCCGATTCCGTCGATGGTGCCCTGGGTGAGGGTCACCACCGGAGTCACCGCAGCCGAGCTGGTCTGGAGGAGTTTCGCGCCGCTGCCATTGATGGTGATGCCGCTGCTGGCGTTGATTTCAGCGGAGTTGGTGAGCACCAGAGTGCCGCCGTTGAGGGTGGTGGCGCCGGTGTAGGTGTTCACCGCCTTGAGAGTCGTGGTGCCCGAGCCCGCGAAGGTCATGCCGCCGCTGGTGTTCGCAGCGGTGGCAATGGTCCCGAGCGAGGCTCCGGTGCCGCCGCCGCCGTTGATCGAGACGGAGAGTCCGGTGACGTCGGAGTAGGTGCCCGGATTGGTGATCACGATGCCGGTGAGCTTTCCGTTGGCCGGATCAATGGTCGCGTAGCCGGTGGCAGCGCTGCCGTTTCCTCCGCTGACCGTGCCACCGGTGAAGGTGACCTGGGGAGGCGTGATGTAACCGGACCCGGCGGCAGTCACAGGGACCGCCGTGACACCGGTGCCGGATGCGGCGATGAAGGGCTGGTCGATGGCGATCGATTGGCCGTTGTTGTCGAGGGTGCCGTTGCCGCCATAGACGTTCACCGAGCCCAGGTTGTTGGCGAGGAATGTGGCGTTGCCAGCGGAACCTGCCTTGAGGGTGCCGCCGTTGAAGTTGATGCTGGCGTTCGGAGAGGTGCCGTTGAGGAAGCCGAGGGTTTGAAGCAATCCGCCGGAGGAAAGATTCAGCGCGGTGACGTTGGCGGTGTTTCCGGTGAGTCCGTTGAAGTTGGCTCCTTCGTTGAGTTTCACCCGGACTGTCGGAGAAACGAACTGGCCGGTTCCACTGATGGTGATGACGGCACTCTGGGCCGCTCCGGTGCTCTGCCAGTTGGCGGCGAGGCCGTTGAAGTTTCCATCCACGACTGACGAAGGAATGGTGAACGTGCCTGCGGAAATGTTCGTCACGCTGGACGATCCGGCCGCACCGCGGTTCGGCAGGAGATAGTCACCGCCGCCGACGGATCCGCCGGCCATGTCGAACTGGCCGAAGGTGCCCGCACCACCGGCGGAACCACCTGGATCGACCTCACCCCCTGCCAGCAGGGTCAGGGCGCCGCTGTTGAGCTTGTAGTAGCCATAGGCCCCGGGAGTCTGACCAATGCGGAGACCGGCTGCACCAGTCGTGACATTACCTGCCTGATACATGGCGGCGGGCACTCCGTTCAAGTTGCCAACCGCAAGGCTGGAACCGGCGATGCTGCCGCTGAGGAAGGTCTTTCCTCCGGAGACAAAGGTCGTGCCCGTATGGGTGTTGGCCCCGGTCAGGGACATGGTGCCCGCGCCGCTCTTGGTGACGTTGAACGCGCCGGTGAATGCAGCGGAAACCAGGAAGTCGGTGGCTGCGGAACCGTCGGCGACGTTGAGAACGGTGTTGTTGTCGCGAAGGGCTGCACGGCCTCCAAGGGTCGAGGTCAGATCACTTGCGAGGACGTTGACGGTGCTCGTTCCACCGAAGACGAGGAGTTGGTTGGTGGTGTTGCTGCTGACACCGCTGTTGCTCTGGATGGTGCCGCCTCTGAGATTGTAGGTGATGGCAAAGCCCTGGTCGCCTGGAACGATGCTGTTGAACAAGCCACCGTTCACGTTCATCACGTTCACATACTGCCCGGCGGTGTAGCCGAGGGTGTTCGCGTTGTTTCCGGATGCGACGACGGTGCCTGCCGAGTTGATGGTCAGCGTCCCGCGAAGGACACCGGTGCCCACGTTGCCCACGGCGTGTTCAATCCGGAGGGTTCCTCCGTTGACGGTCGTTCCACCGGTGAAGGTGTTGTTGTTTTCAACATAGACCAGGCCAGGACCGTCCTTGATGAGTTGTGTCGGCACCGCCCCGTCAACGATGGTCGGCCAGATCGTCCAGTTGGTGGCGTCGCTCTTGGGGACATGGACGAAGAGTTCTCCGGAAGCCAGTCCCGAAGTGATCTTTCCCGTTCCTCCAACGGAGCCGGCTCCGTTGTTCGTGATCCACCGCGCGATGCCTCGCAGCATGAGCCCGCCACTGTTGATCGTCAGCGTCGCACCGTTGGCGACGGAGAAATCGTTCTGCGCGGTGAGCGAATTGATCGTCGTGTTGGCCGCGATGCTGGAGTTGGCCGTAGTCCTCCAGTTGAGGGCCGCCGGGCCGGTCCCCGTGGTGGCGGCACCGGTGATGTTGGTGTATCCAGTATAGGTGACGATGTTGCCGCTGCCGTCGTTGGCGACCCAGTCTCCTCCGGTGTTCGCGACCCCGGCGTTGTTGATTGTCGCCCAGCCACCGAGGATGCCGTTGACGTTGGCGGTCGAGGTGGTGGTGGTGCCGGTCGTGCTGAAATCCACCGTTCCACCCGCATTTTTCGTGATGGCTCCGAGGGCAAGCGTGTCGCCCGCCACCACGCGGATGGCCGAGGCACCTGAATCCACTGTGGTGCTGGCGAAGGTCTGCGTGGTGTTGCCAGTGCGGGTGTAGCTCAACGTGCCGCCGCTGAGGGAGAGGACGCTGGCGGAGTTGATCGAGCCGGTCGCCGTTCCGCCACCGAGGTTGAGCGTGCCGGCGTTGACCGAGGTTGTGCCGGTGTAGGTGTTGGCTTCAGTGAGGGTGAGCGTGGCGGCATTGCTGCCGGTAGCCCTGAGACCAGCCGAACCCGCAATGACCGAAGCGATTGTGGCGCTGGACCTGGAGGTGATGGTGGGTGTGGTGCCATCCAAGGTGATGGTTCCACCGGACAGCAGGTAGTTTCCAGTCCCCGCTGCGTTGAAGTTGATCCCATTGGTCGTCACCGTACCCACGGTGACCGTTCCGGCCGCCCCATTCGCCGCGCCGAAGACCGCAATGTCCGCATTGGTGTTGGGCCACGCGCTGTTGGCCGTGCCGTTGTTCCAGTTGAGCGAGCTGGTGTCCCAGGTTCCGGCTCCGTCAGTCGGAGTGGTTGTCGCGGCGCCGCTTGCGTCCCAGGTAAGTGTGAGTGCTTCCAGCGGGGCCGAGGCCGAAATGGTCACGACCGTGGCGAAGATGGCAGCGACTTGACGTGCGCTGGAGTGGAAGGTCTTGCGAAGAGACGAGGCTGCGATGGTGCGGAAGAAACGTGGTTTCATGGGCTTTGGTGATGATTGGGGGGATCCAGAGGGTTGGGCCGGATCAGGACTGTTCCTGCTTCAGGGGTGCTTGATTCGATGTCTGGGACCGGCTTCCGGAGGGCGTTCATGAAGGCATTCCATGAACCATTCGGCAGCGTGCCGGTCGGCGACCTCAGGTGGGAACCTATTCGATTTCCAGGCGGATTCTTGTATTTAAACGACCAAAATTGTGTATCTTTACGTCACGCAACAATCGTCAATTCTCATTTTGGATTGATAGTCATTTGCTTGCGTAATCAGAAAAGAACATTTCTTCGAGCCGATCCGAGCCAATATCCCACAAAAAGGGGGGCTCCGACCTTGGGGACCTGACTCACTCTTGAAGGGGGAGTGTGAAGTTTGCGGCCATGTCTCGGTTGACGCTTGGCAGCCTGCAAAGGTCGCGACAGCATTCCCCCATGTTCGACGCTTCGCGCTACGATGGCCGCATGCCCTACCGCCGCTGCGGGGATTCCGGCCTCAAACTTCCCGCTGTCTCCCTCGGTTTCTGGCACAACTTCGGTCATGTGGATGATCTCCAGGAAGGCCGCCGGATCATGCACCGCGCTTTTGATCACGGCATCACCCATTTCGATCTCGCCAACAACTACGGCCCGCCTGCGGGATCGGCTGAGGAAAACGTCGGCCGCATCCTGATCGAGGACTTCGTCTGCCATCGCGACGAGCTGATCATTTCCACCAAGGCCGGGCATGAGATGTGGCAGGGACCCTATGGAGACTGGGGTTCGCGGAAGCACCTGCTGGCCTCGCTCGACCAGTCTCTCAAGCGACTCCGCCTGAACCACGTCGATATCTTCTACTCCCACCGCCCGGATCCGAACACACGCCTCGAGGAAACCATGTCGGCCCTCGCCACGGCGGTGAACTCGGGCAAGGCGCTGTACGTAGGCCTCTCGAAGTATCCGCTCAAGAAGCTCAAGAAGGCGGTCAAGATCCTCAAGGACATGGGCATCCGCGCCCTCGTCTATCAGCCACCGTATTCGATCCTCAACCGCTGGCCGGAAACCGAGGGCATCCTCGACTGGCTGCTGGAGGAGGAAATCGGCTGCGTGGTCTTCAGTCCACTCGCCCAGGGCATGCTCACGCCGAAGTATCTTGGCGGCATCCCGGAAGGTTCGCGCGCGGCCCGCAGTGAGGGTTTCCTCAAGGTCGAGCAGGTCGAGGCGCAGATTGAAAAAGTCCGCGCGCTCGGTGACCTCGCCGCCGCGGCCGGCATGCCGCTTCATCACCTGGCGATGCAGTGGGCGTTGAAACATCCGGCCGTTACCTCGGCCATCATCGGAGCCCGGACCGTCGCCCAGCTCGACGACACCCTCGCCGCGCTCCAGGCTCCGGAAATCGACGAAGAGCTTTCCGCCGCCATCGATGCTGTTTCCCCGATGATCGAGCAGAAGCACGCCGAAGGCTGAAGTTTCCGATATCGGTTTCAAATTTTCGTGCTTTCTTTCCGCCATGCCTTGGAACGACCGCTTTCTCGCCCTCTTCGACCGCTGCTGCGCGCTTTATCGCGACGGCAATCAGGACTTCGCCAGCTACTACTCCGCCGACGACCTCGCGTTCCTCGGATCGATCGGCTACAAGCCGCGTGAGTTCTTCGATTTCGTCGAGGACCTCTGCGGCGAGGGCGAGCCAAGCGCCACCACCGCGCTGCTGATCGCGGCCGCGCGTCGCGATTATTTCATGGTCGTGCAGAAGGGCGTGGCGAGCGACAAGGAACTCGGTCGCGACGATGTGCCGACCTTTGGCGATGAACTCGAGGGCATCTACTACCTGCCCCGTATCCTGACGAAAGCCCGCGCCAAGCTGCGCGGCGAACTCGATCCCGACCTCATGTTCGGCTGCGGCGGCGACCGCAAGTTCCTCCGCGACCACGGCGACATCCCGCCCGCCGATTTCCTCCGCCACGTCTGGGCCGCCGGTGACAACGATGCCTCTGTCGCGGCCTGGGTGCGGGCTTGCGAGAAGTGATCCGCGCTCCTAGGTCTTGCGCCGGCGAATGACTTTCCTTGGCGAAACCCTCTTTCAGTGGCGGTCCGGCGGCCCGAATCTTTTGATTGGGGCCGCTGCTACTCTTTTCGTGGTTGGATTGGGCTACCTGTTCTGCCGGACTCCGAAAGGTCGAGTCGCTGGAATCATCCTGTTTGGAGCATGGGCGGTGTTCATTCCGGCTTTGTTCATTGGATTGAAGATCTGGCCTGATGAGGTTTCGGTCACTTCAGAGGGCCTGCATGGCCGCAATCAGTTCTCGAGATTTTCAGTAAACGCAGCCGACATAAGCTCCATTCGAGGATCGACTTCGGGAAAAAGCTATTCGCTCTTTGTGTTCCTAAAATCCAAGAATGAGACCGTTGGAATTCCGGTCATCTGGGATCAGGACAAGGAGGCCTACAAGACCGCCCTCCACAAGCTCTGCCCAACCGCGGATCTGAACTGGTGAAACACTCCCTCCATCGCGGCGTGGCTGCGGGCTTGCGAGAACTAAGTCTTCCGACTTCAATGTTGGACGTTGAATGTTCGAGGTTCGATGTTCAAATCCGCGCATGAAACTCGCCATCTGCAACGAGACGTTCCGCCATCATGATTTCGCTGGCACCTGTGCCGAAGCGGCCCGACATGGCTACACCGGATTGGAAATCGCGCCGTTCACGTTGGGCGATGTCACCGCTCTAACAACCGCCGACGCCGTGAAGATCGGCGACGTCGTCCGCTCGCATGGCCTCGATCCGATCGGCTTCCACTGGCTGCTGGCGAAGACCACCGGCTACCACCTCACCAGCCCGGACCGGGAAATCGAGCAGCGCACCTTTGACTACGCCCGCCACCTCGCCGAGCTCTGCGGCGCGATGGGTGGGAAGATCATGGTCTGGGGTAGCCCGCTGCAGCGGACCCTGGAGGCCGGATGGAATCGTCCGGAGGCCGAGGCGCGATTCATCGACTTCTTCAAGCGCCTCTCTCCTCACCTCGCCAACGCGGGCGTGACGGTCGCCTTCGAGTTCCTCGGACCGCTCGAGACCAACTTCATCAACACCGCTGCCGAAACGATCACGCTGCTGGAGCAGATCGACTCGCCGAATGTCCGGCTGCACCTCGACATCAAGGCGATGGCCGCCGATTCCAAGCCGATCCCGCAGATCGTGCGCGAGTCCCTGCCCTGGACCGCGCATTTCCACGCCAACGACCCGAACCTCCGCGGCCCGGGCATGGGTGACGTGGATTTTCCGGCGATCGCTGCTGAACTCATCAACGGCGGCTATAACGGCTGGGTGTCGGTCGAGGTGTTCGACACCACCGTCGAGCCGGACTTCCTCGCCAACGAGAGCATGAAGCATCTCAAGGCGGCGTTTGGGAAGTGACGAATGACGAATGACGAATGACGAATGACGAATGACGAATCGTCGCTGTGGGAATATCGATCTTTCGTCTTGAATGCTTGGGCACAAGGGGAACTGCATCCGGCGGCCCTTGGTGGTCATCATGAAGACTCCCAAGTTCGCTCGTCCGCTCACCTTTTGACGCGGCGCTTCGCTGGTTCGGATTCGTCGGACTTGAGGAAGCGCTTCGGGAGAAAGGGCTGGGTCAGCGCTTCATTGAGATCGAAGTTGCCGTGGAAGTCCTCCTTCGTGTCGCTGTCCTGCTTGCCGAACATCTGCTCCTCGATCAGCAGGAAGACCATTTCCCCGACATCGGAGCACTCGCGGATACCCCATTCGATCATCAACGTGGAGGCCATCGGGCCGAACTGCTCCAGGGCCAGATCACGGAACCCCTCGAGCAACTCGCCACCGGAAACATGGCGGGAAACTCCGCCCTTGCCATCAGCCACCCGCTTCAAGGTGTAGTCCAGCGAGTCCTTCAGGAAGAAGAACGCGTGCGGATCGAAACGCTTGTCCCGCCCGAGGATGGAAACGATGGCCTGCTCGAACTGCACTTGCTGCATGGGTGGGAAAATGCGCCAACCGGCCCTTGGTGTCAAAGCTGTTAGCGGAGAGCCCCGCTTCGACGGAAAATCCCAGGCAGGTCAATCGGTGGTCGTCATCCGCGATCCGCTCATGCAGACTGTCGCCCATCCCATGATCATCCTCGTTCGAAACCTGGACCGCTCCACCACCGAGAAAGACCTTCAGGCCCTCTTTTTCCGCTACGGGCGAGTGTCGTCCTGCGACCTCGTCACCGAGGCGGACACCGGCAAGTCTAAGGGCTTCGGCTTCGTCAACATGCCGAACATCAACGAGGGCCTCGCCGCGATCAAGGAACTCAACGGCACCAAGCTGGGCAGGAACCTGATCCGCGTGAAAAAGGCCGCCACTTCGACGGTCATGAAGAAGGTCGGAAAGCGCCCGCAGCCCTGAGCCTGCTCCCGGCCCGACCGGATTGCGGCTGGACTTGTCGAACATTTGTTCTAACGTCCGATCATGACTGCGAAACTCAAGATCACCAGCATCGGAAACTCCGCCGGGGTCATCCTGCCGAAGGAGGTGCTTGAAAAGCTCCGCGTCGGCAAGGGTGATACCTTGTTCCTGACGGAGACTCCGACGGGCTATTCCGTATCGGCATTCGACGAGGAGTTCGCCCTCCAGATGCAGTTGGCAGAACAGATCATGCGGGAAGATCGGGATGTGCTCCATCAACTGGCCCAGTGATGCAATGAAGGAGCCTGTCTGGATTTCAAAGGACGTCGTTCTGGCGCTTCACGCGAGGCAGGTGGCCGAGCATGGTGGAGATGCGGGCATGCGTGACGAATCGATGTTGGAGTCAGCCCTTGCTCGTCCGCTGCAACGCCATTTCTACGAGCAGGATTCTGATCTCTGCAAACTCGCGGCGTCCTACGCCATGGGCCTGGCGAAGAATCATCCCTTCGTCGATGGGAACAAGCGGACGGCCTTCGTGGTATACCGGCTCTTTCTGTTGAGGAATGGTCTTACCATCACGGCTGGTAAGGCTGACCGTTACCTGACGATGCTGCATCTGGCGGCTGGCGAAATGAACGAAGACTCCTTCGCCGACTGGCTGCGCCTCAATACCGCACCGGCGCCCTTGCCTTGAGATAAGCAGTCCCAGGCAAGCGGAGACAATGCCAGACCGTCATCGAGGGAATCCATCACCCGGCGCAGAAACTTCAATAAGGAGAAGGGGATTGCATCCCCTTGTTCCGAGGTGCGGCGAATGCAGGGTCCTCCGCCAAGGGGATGCAATCCCCTTCTCCATAAGGCCACGAGGTGATCGAGTCCACTGGCAGTCGAGAGACGGTTCGTGCCATGCTTGCAGATCAACATGGACGAATCGTCTTGAACCCATCATGTCCTTGGGGTTAGCAACAGTAAGTCCAACTTCATCAAGGGTATGCCTCTCCACGTTTCTGCCTGTGTGCCAGTCGACCCGGCGTCCACTTGGCCTCTCAAGACTTCCCTGAAAAAGGGCCTTCCAGGAGGCTTCAAGGTCAGGAAGATGCATGAACACGCGCAAGGGGTCTTTTCATTGCTGGCGAGTTTCTCGAGATCGAACGCGGTGAGCAGATGGATCCCAGAGCTTTCGAGGAGTTCCCTACTCAAGCTTCTGATGATTTCACTGATCGCTGGCCAAGCGTTCTCTCAAGAGCTCAAGGTTTCGGATCTTGAGAAGGAAGTTGCCCGCCTCGAGAAACTGGGCCTGGCTCCTGGTCATCCCAGGATCATAAGTCTCAAGAGGCAGATTGAAAGTGGGAAAGTCGATACTCCAACCAAAGATGCGAAAGTTGAGCCATCAAAGTCGGCTTATGACTTTTCTGCAGAGGTTTACGGCGAGAAGATTCAGGCGATAGGTGTCTTGGTTCAGATTCCGCCTACGGCTGATCCTGTTAAAGCTGAAGAAAAGATAATAAAACTTTACTCAGTTTTGTCATTGCCTGAACAGAGGAAGAAGATTATTTCCATGCATCCAGCGAAGTTGGGTGTTTTAGTTTTGATTCGTCCGGACGACGGAGCAGATTTTAACGCTGTGCTTCGTAAGCAAAAAGATTTCTATGGGATACAGGCCGGTGATCCTGGCAAGCTTTATCAATGGCATTGCAAATGACAATTTTGAGTTGTGTTATTGTTTGTCTGAGATTGTCATATTTTAAAAACTCTAGGCCGCCGTGATGGTTCGAACCCTTGAGATCTCTTCAAATCAAAAATCAACATTCGTCAGTCGAAAATCGTCAATCGATCCGTGAAGACTCGGTCCATTGGATTGAAGATTGAAGATTGTTGATTGTCATCATCACGCACCCGGCAGGATCAGGTCGCTGATGACCATGCGGTGATCGGACTTTCTCGTGGTGACCGCCCGGCAGCGGACCGGGGTGAACTGTCGGGTGGCGTAGAGGCAGTCGAGCCTCAGCACGGGGACGCGTCGCTGGAAGGTGTTTCCCCAACCGGAGCCGGCCGTGGCGAAGCTGTCCTGAAAGTCCCGGGTCAGGAGGGAGTGGACGTGGTCGTTGGCGGAGGTGTTGAAATCGCCGCCGAGGATCGTCGGGCGCTGGGGAAAAGGAGTCGTTTGTTCCAGCAACTGAAGGGCCACCGAGAGTTCCTGACGTCGGAGTTGGCGGTTGTTGCGGTGTTCGATCCAGGCGGAGCGTTTCCAGAGTTCGAGATTGGTCGAGGCGGTGTTGAGATGGACATTGACCACTTCGATCTCCCGGCCATCGGCATCGACCACCGTGACTTGCTGTTCGCGGAACATGAGGTTGGGCACCTCGCGCTTGATGCTCCAGCGGGTGATGATGCTGTTGTTCTTTTGGATGCGATAGTTCCCCCGGCCGCCGTAGAGGCGGTCGGCGATGGTCTGCACGTCCTTGGGCCAGACTTCCTGGACCAGGACGATGTCTGGATCCCAAGCGGCGAGATCGAGCGAGGGATCTCCGTAGTTGAAGAATCCGCAATTCAGGGTAGCGACTCGAATCACCGGCAGTCCGGAGTGGGGTTTGGCATGACCGGGAAGGGGAGCCTCCTTGGAAAGGTTTCCGAGCACCCGCGCCTCATCCGCGCCGAGCAGGAGGGTGAGGGTCCAGATGCCGGTCAGGACCAGGCAGAGCGAGGCGCGCAGGAGATGAAATGCCACGGAGGACATCAGCAGTCCGATGCCTCCCCACACCCAGATCGGCATCACCGTGAAGGCGGCCATCCGGTCCGGTTGGCGGACGTAGGCGAAGATCGTCAGCAGAAGAAGCGCGGAAGACAGGCCGAACCATGTCCACCCGAGTCGGCGGCGGACATGGTGGATCATGGCGAGGAGGAAAATTCGAAATTCGAAATTTGAAATTCGAAACTGGAGCTCAGAGGCCGGGGATGCCGAGCCCGCCGGTGAGTTTCTGCATTTCGGCGGCGGCTTGTTCCTTGCCCTTGTTGACGGCTTCCTGGACGCCCTTGAGGACAAGGTTTTCGAGGAACTCGACATCGGCTGGATCGACGACGGAGGGATCGATCTTGATCGACTGCACATCACCGGCACAGGTCGACACCACGGTCACCTTGCCGCCGCCGACGCTGGCCTCAACGGTGCGCTGGGCGAGTTCTTCCTGTTTCGCGGCAAGTCCGGCCTGCATCTGCTGGGCTTGTTTCATCAGTTTCTGGATGTTCATAGATTAAGAAGTGAGTGGTAAATCGTGAATTGTGATTGGTGGAAGAAGGGATCGAATGGCGAGTGGTGAGTCTCTGGTTCTACCACCACTTACCATTTACGATTTACCTCATTTTACGACTCTGCCCTCGAGCGCCTTGAGGGCGTGTTCGATCAGCGGGTCGTGGTGGAAGGAATCATCGGCGGCGGGCTTGGTTTCCTTGGGCGGCGGCGGGGTTTCCTTGGGGGCCTCGGCGCGGAAGGGGGGTTCGTCGGCCGGGATGGGCTCGCTGACCTCCGGGGCGGAGGCGATCAGGGAGTCGAGGCGGCTGGTGATCGCGTCGGATGGTTTTCTCGGAGCTGGTTTTGGCGTCTCCGGTTCGGGTTCCCAGACCTTGGCAGGTGGCGGGGCCGGGGCCTCGGCGATGGGTGCTTCGGGAGCCTTCTCGATCACGACCGGAGCAGGGGCCTCGGGCACGGAAACGGCGGAGCTTTCTCCGAGTGCATCGGCTCCCTTGGCGAGCACCTTGATGACGTCGGAAAGCCGGACCTCGCCGAGCGACTGGATCGCCTTGATCAGGCCGAGCTCGAAGTGGAGGCGCTTGTTGGTGGACCACTTCATGCGGCCTTCGGTTTCCGCGAAGACATCGATGGCGGAAAGAATGCGGTCCGGCGGGTAAGAGTCGGCAGCTTTTACGAGACCGGCCCAGAGATCGGCTGGAATGCCCTCGCCATCGGCGGAGGGATCGAGCTTCGCGATGAGCAGGGCGCGCAGGGCGCCGACGAGTTCGCCGAGGAGTTGGGAAAGTTCGCGACCGGTCTCGGCCTCCTTCTGAATGAGGGAAAGGGCGGCCGGCGTGTCGCGGGCGAGGAGGGCACCGCCGAGCTGGGCGACCTTTTCACGCGAGGTGAAGCCGAAGACGTCGAGGACGTTGGCCTCGGTGATGGTGTTGCCGCAGAAGGAGACGAGCTGGTCGAGCATCGACTGGGCATCGCGCATGCCGCCGTCCGCGCCTTTCGCGACGGCCCAGGCGGCGGT
>JAIXPW010000038.1 GCA_027485995.1 Verrucomicrobiaceae bacterium | reverse complement strand
GTGATGATCAACAAGAGCGCGAGCTACAGTTATCAGACCGTGCAGGCCTCCGCCCATTGGGCCGCCGACCCGGACCGACGCTCGTGGCAGGTTTACAAAACCGCCGACGATGGTTCCAACTCCCAGCGACTCACCCTCACCGAGGATCTCTCTGGCGGCGGACTGACAGGAAACCGCAACCTCGTGCTCGCCCCATATTCCATCACGACCGTGCTCATCAACTCGGACGCGGCCATCAGCAATCAGGAAACCTGGCGTCAGCAGTATTTCAGCACATTCTCCAATCTTGGCACCGCCTCCGACAGCTCCGATCCCGACAAGGACGGCGAGTCCAACTTCTACGAATTCGCCACCGCCCAGAACCCGCAGGCCCGCACCCTCGTTTCGCCCACGGTGGCGCTTGTCGGTGCCAACCTCCAGTTCACCTACGTCCGGGGAAAATCAGCCCTCGCCGATGGGGTGAGCTTCGTCGTCGAATGGAGTGACACCCTCGCCGCCGGTTCCTGGACCCCCGTGACCGCATCCGCCACCCTCGTGTCCGAGACCACTCTAACAGAAACCCGCAGGGTCCTGATCCCGGCAGGCTCAGGGGGTTCTAGATTCGTGAGGCTTCGGGTGGTGAAGTGAGGTTCATGGTCCGGCCATGGCATGGAAACCGGATGGCCCCCGTTCAGGATCAATCCCAGACGTAGCGTTCGTCGAACTCGATCCCGTATTGGCGGAGGAAGTTCCGGTATTCATCCTGGAAGGTCCGTGTCCGGTGATGCTCTTCCTGACCGTCGATGTAGGCGATCACGGCATCAAGGTCACGGGGACCGATCGAGAAGGACGCGTAGCCGCGTTGCCAGGCGAACTTGGAAAGGGCGGGGGAGCGGTCCTTCAGCCACTTGGAGGAGGAGGTTTTCAATTCGCTGATGAGGTCGGCGATTGAGACCGTGCGCGAAAGCCGGACCGCGAGATGAACGTGATCCGCAACGCCGCCGACGCGGTAGCATTCCCCGTCGCCGTGGCGGGCGACCGTGGCGAGATAGGCATGGAGATCCGCGCGGATGTCCGGAGTGAGGAAAGGCATGCGATCCTTCGTGCTGAAGACGAGATGCGCCAAGGTCAGGCTGAGGGATTGTGGCATGGCGAAATGGGTGTTTGCCGTGGCGCGGATGGAGCGGGCCGTTGGCCCTTGGAGATTGGGGGGGACAGGAGACCTAGGCCGTTGGCCTAGGCTGGTATGGGATAGGCCCTTGGCCCGGAAGATCAAGACGTGAGATGAGTCATGAAAGAAAGCATCAAGCCCGAAGGCAAGCCGAAGTTGAAGCGCTACAGGCGCGCCCGATACCAGCCTAGGCCGCAGGCCTAGGAAACAAAACGACAAGGAATCCAAGGGCCAACGGCCCGCCCAATTCCGTCTTCATTTCGTGCGCCACCGGCACGTCGTCATTGCCAATGTCTTCAGCGCCACAGGCGCGCCCAATACCAGCCTAGGCCATCGGCCTAGGTCTCCGACCGCAACGAATCCCAAGGGCCAACGGCCCGTCCCATACCAGCCTGGGCCAACGGCCCAGGCCCCAAGCACCCAAACAATCCCAAGGGCCACAGGCCCGTCCCATACCAGCCTAGGCCGCAGGCCTAGGAAACAAACCGAAAAGGAATCCAAGGGCCAACGGCCCGCCCAATCCCATCGTCATCCCCAGCCCCACCGGTGCATCCCGTTCGCCGGGGTCCCCAAACGCCATCGGTCTCTCCGATCCCGTCTTCGTTTTCAGCGCCACCGGCGCTCCCCATACCAGCCTAGGCCAACGGCCTAGGACCCAATCACCGAAGAAATCCGGAGGGCCAACGGCCCGTCCTATGCGGTCACTAGGTCGGGTTACATAGTGCTCGTGATCTGAGACGTGAATGAGTCCAGAACTTCGGTTCCGCAGCACTGAGCTACCCAAACCTGAGACATTGTCGTCCACAAGTAACTGGCGCTTTGGTGAAGCTCTGCGGCAGCAAAAGCGATCCAATCATGGTGATCCGTTTTGGTCATCGAATTCGCAATTGCATTGGCCACGTCGTCCTTAGGTAGATCCAATCGAACCGCCAATGCCTCGATTGCGCCGAATTGAATGTCTGAAAATACCTGCTGCTCTGGCGGAAGGGATCCTGGCAACCGCACGCATCCTTTTGATTCGGGCTGGTCCGCATCGAGCACTCCCAGAGCTTTCACAGGAAGCTTCGAGCTAGATGCGAGCTTTCCTAAGGCGATAACCATATCGGCAGGGCCAACGGGCATTGCTCGCACTCTCTTCAGATCAACCTTTTTACGGCGAAGGATTTCTGTCGTTATTACGACAGCTTCCTGATCCTCGGTAAACAAGTAGAGATCCGGTTTGTCGACGTCGTCGATTCTACTCAACGCGTAGTTTGGGGAGACGCCATAGTGAATCTGAACGCCTTCCGTTCCTCGCGCCAGAAACACTCGAGCCTCCGGAGGCAATTCCTCCAAAATGAAACTGCTATGCGTCGAAAGAATAACCTGAATCTGTTTGGTTCGGGTCAGCCAAAGTAGGAAATGAACGAGCCGACGTTGGGCTCGTGGATGAAGCGACGCTTCGATCTCATCGATTAAAACCAACGAGGTCGGGGGGACGTCTTGGAGTATTCTCATTAGATCAAGCGTGGCATCTTCTCCTGCCCCTTGATGATACTGCGAGTATTCGATTCCTGATTGCTCAACTACTCCGACGACCTTGCTAGGGTGCATGTTGCTCTTTGCCATTCTTACCCTGTCGTACTGTCGACCAAGAATTGAGGAGTAGTACTTCGAGAACGTTGCATCTAGCGCCTCGGCAGAGGCTTCGCTACTATTTCGCTTGGCAATAGCTGCGTAGCCTGCGGTGGCGTCGAGAGGCAGAACTCTTGAAATATCCTGCCAGACCACTTCGCGAAATGGGCGCTTTTTTGTCGGCAATCTCCATCGCTCAGACGGCTTTCTAAAAGTGTAGGTGCGTTCCTCAGTTCCTTGAACAACCTTGAAGCCAATTTCAGCGTTCGTGACCGTCTCCCAAGCAGTGTCGAAGAAGAAATCAGACGGTGAGAAAGCAGCGTTTGAATCCTTCTGATTCGCGTAAGCGGAAGCTGCTGCCTTCAGCACGGTAGATTTCCCTGAGCCATTCTCTCCGACGATTGCGCAAATGGGGAATTCGAATCTGATTTCCTGGCCGGTCCATCCACGAAGACCATTGAGCGTGAGAGAACGCAAAAATTTCGGCCAAGGCGAATTCAGTCGCTTTGATCGGATTTCATTTACTTCGGAATGCATGATCGATCGTGATAGTCAGGGGAATTACGCCGGGACGTAAACTTCGGATCCAGCTTCCGCGAATTCCTTGCTCTTCTCTTCCATGCCTTTCTGGATGGCTTCTTCTTCCGAGATCGCTTGCTCGGCGGCGTATTGCCGGACGTCTTCGCTGATCTTCATCGAGCAGAAGTGCGGGCCGCACATGGAGCAGAAGTGGGCGGTTTTCGCGCCGTCCTGGGGCAGGGTTTCGTCGTGGAATTCGCGGGCGGTTTCGGGGTCGAGGCCGAGATTGAACTGGTCTTCCCAACGGAACTCGAAACGGGCCTTGCTGAGGGCGTTGTCGCGGTACTGGGCACCGGGGTGGCCTTTGGCGAGGTCGGCGGCGTGGGCGGCGAGCTTGTAGGTGATGACGCCAACTTTCACGTCGTCCTTGTTCGGCAGGCCGAGGTGTTCCTTCGGGGTGACGTAGCAGAGCATGGCGCAGCCGTACCAGCCGATCATGGCGGCCCCGATGCGGGAGGTGATGTGGTCGTAGCCGGGGGCGATGTCGGTGGTAAATGGCCCGAGGGTGTAGAACGGAGCCTCGTGGCACCACTCAAGCTGCTTGGCCATGTTTTCCTCGATCATGTGCATG
>JAIXPW010000187.1 GCA_027485995.1 Verrucomicrobiaceae bacterium | reverse complement strand
GCCACCCTCGATGCCACCGGCGTCGGACAGCTCATGGAAATCGCCGTGGCCAAGGGCCGCAGCACCCGCCCGGGCATCAAGCTCGGCATCTGCGGCGAGCACGGTGGTGATCCGGACTCCGTGAAGTTCTGCCACAAGCTCGGCCTGAACTACGTGTCCTGCTCGCCATACCGCGTGCCGGTCGCCCGCCTCGCCGCCGCCCAGGCCGCCATCGAGGACGCCGCAGCAGCCCCCGCCCCGAAGGCGAAGAAGGCTGCCAAGAAGGCCGCCAAGAAGAAGTGACCGTGGCGGCGCTTTCCAAGCGTCGAGCCCATTCCATCCAAAAGCCGTCCCGGGGAACCGGGGCGGCTTTTTTGTGGCGGAAAACGGGTCTGTCAATCATGGTCCGTGGGTGAATGTTAGACCTGCAGCATGGCTCATGCTTGTCCTGGGGATCACCGCCATCGCCTCGAGTTTGATCAGCATCCGACCTGGATCGGCCTATCGATATCGGAAGTTGATCGAGAGGCACGAAAGAGAGCCAGAGTTGATGTCATCCGAAGATTACATCATCAGCAAGGATGACGAAGGCATGACAGCGTTCTCCATGATGGTGATTGGCCTTCCTGCATTCGCCTTGGGGACCCTTGGCATCGGCCTCTTGAGTTCCTCACCGCACAAGAGACCACTGCGTCCTTATCTCTTGGGTTCATACTGGATCGTTCTTGGAACAGGTCTGCATGCCTTTGCCTGGCTTGCATAGCGATTGAAGATGCTGGAAATCCGCGGTCACCAGGTTGATCGCCTCCCGGAACTTCCCGGGTCCTGCACCTGTGGACATTCGAAGGCCAGCACGGCAAATGGCTTCTGTCATCCTCATTGGGACGGAGATGTCCCAGTTCCACATATCCATCAAGAACACTCCGACCCAACCTCAGCCGCAGGGAAGCAGCCCCTGAATGACGAAGCACCCGCCTGACCATCTTCATCTCGTCACAACCCCATCATGGCGGACTCAATCTAGCCCCCCGCCTTCGGCACGTTCGGCACCGGGGCGGTGACCCACTTCGGGGCCTTGGGGGTGACGTCGGCGTAGATGGCGACGAAGGCCATGCCAATGAGGCCGACAAAGCCCGCGTAGCCGCCGGTGAAAGCAGTGGTCATCCAGATCACGAAGGGCGTGAAGACCAGCAGGCCGACAATCATCCAGCTCGGCTTCACTTCATAGGCATGGACCACGAGTCTCAGGCGGGATCGCGCGAGCGAGAGGCCCAGCAGGGTGTAACAGATCACCGAGCCGATGGCGCTGAGATGATACCAGACCCCGCAGGTTTTGGTTTGATAAGCAGAGAAAATCAGCGGGGCTGAACAACCCGCAACGAACGATAGGAGGAACAGCACCATGATGCCAATGCGCGCACCGAGACCCTTGAAGGACGAGGCCCCGATCGCTCCCGCGCAAAGGATCGCGGAGCCACCGAGGATGCTCAGCGAACAGGCTGCCTCGCGCCACCACTCGATGCTGCCTAACAGATAGCGAACGACCACATAGGGCATGAGAGAAATGAAGGTCAGCGAGCAAAGTCCCCAGAGCGTGAAGAATTTTCCGAGCACCACCTTCCAGCGGTCAAGATGGGTGAGCAGCAGGAGCTCGTGGTTTCCCTCCTCGAGTTCCTGGCCCATCAAGACCAGTCCGCCGAGCGGCATGATGAGCAGGCAGATGAGCGTCACGACCATCCAGAACGGCCCGGATATGACGAGCAGGCTGAGATTCATCGCGCCAACCCACTCGGTGTAGTGCCCGACATCGCCCAACTGGAACTCGACCGCCATGGCGATCACCGCGAGAAGTTGAATGCCGAGAAAGGGATAGACGAAACTGCCGCGACGCAGGTTTTGCCGCAGCTCCTTGGTCGTCATCGGCCCGAATCGCTCGGGCAGGTCGTGTTCCCAGTACTTTTCCACAGCCACAATCTCCCACGATCCGGACGCCGGGGCAAGCACGCTGGACGGACCGGAAATCCCGGCTAGTTTCCCTGCATGTCCCGTGAAGCCCTCAACGTCCTCGGCACACCGCTGCAGACCTGCTCGATCGAACCGCTGACCGGCTGGTTCCGCGATGGCTGCTGCCGGACCGGAAAAGGCGATGGCGGCGTGCATGTCATCTGCTCGAAGGTCTCCGAACGCTTCCTCGAGTTTTCGAGACTCCGTGGCAACGACCTCAGCACGCCAAGACCCGAGTATGGATTTCCCGGATTGAAACCCGGCGACCGCTGGTGCCTTTGCGCGCAGCGCTGGGTCGAGGCCTTCGAGGCCGGCTTCGCGCCGCAGGTGGTGCTGGAGGCCACCCACGAATCCGCGCTGGAGTTCGCCGATCTGGCCGATCTCAAGAAGCACGCCGTGCTGTGAATCAGCGGACCGCCTTCGTGATCGTGAGGGTGACCGACTGTCGGATGTCACCCGACGAGGAACCGACCTCGAGTTCGTAGTCGCCGGGCTCGACCGTCCAGCGACCGGCCGACTCGTCCCAGCAGGCGAGCTTTTCCGCCGCGAGCGGAATCGTCACCGGACGCGATTCACCCACCTTCAACGACACACGCTGGAAGCCGCGCAGGGTCCGCAAGGGTCGATCCGCTGAGCCAGCCTTCTTGCGGACATAGAGCTGAACCACCTCGTCTCCTGGACGTTTGCCCGTATTCGCGACTTCGACATTCAGTGAGACCGTTCCATCACTGGCGATGTGGTCCGAGGAAAGCGTGGGCTTCGCATAATCAAAGCGGGTGTAGCTCAGGCCATGTCCGAAGGGGTAGAGCGGCTCGCCCTTCAAATACTGGTAGGTGAAGCCCTTGCGCACGTCATATTCATCGACCGGCGGCACCTGCGCTTCCGAGGCATAAACCGTGTGCGGCAGATGACCGGAAGGGTTCACCTTTCCGAGCAACACATCCGCCACCGCATGCCCGGTCTCCTCGCCGCCCCACCAGGCCTGGAGCATCGAGGGAACCTGTTGTTTCAAGGTCGGCACGGTCAAGGGGCCGGCGCTCATCTGGACCACGATCGTTTTCGGATTCACCGCGAGCACCGCCTTCACCAACTCCTCCTGATCGCCGGTCAGTCCGAGGGTCTTGCGATCATGGCCTTCCTGCTCGACCCGCTGATCGGTGCCGACGAACACGATCGCGACATCCGAACCCTTCGCCAACTCCGATGCCTTTCTGACGGACGAGGCCCCATCCCCTCCCGTGGTAAACTTGACGCCCTCCAACTCGACACTGCGCTCGGTCCCACCTGTCAGGAGCAGCTTGTCGAAATGCCCTGCAAAGCTTTCACTGCCGGGATCCTTTCCGACCGCCGTGAACCGGAACTCGTGGGCTCCGGCTGTTAGATCCTTTGTCCCGAACCGGGCAATCCCGTCGTAGCCCTCCTCAGCTTCCCTTAGGTTGAACGGTGATCCAATCTTCAGCCCATCCACGCTCAACTGATAGATGCCGCGGGAAGGAAACTTCTTGTAACGCAGCGCGATCCCAAAGGTCCCGGCTGCCTCGACCGGAACGGAGAATGCAATGAAGTCGCCCGGAGCCGAGGCCTCCAGCTTCACGCTTTCACCGCCGCTGAATCCAGCTTCCCTGTCGATCTTCGTGGCGACCTGCCCCTTGCCGGACACCACGTCGCAACCCGGTTCATGGACGACCTCGATCCCCTCGCCCAGCCGATCCTTCAAGCCTTGCAGCGCATTCACGGTCGCGCCCGGCTTGCCGTTGTAGTTGTTGAGCACCACCTGGGTCGCCAGCGGACCGAGCACGGCGACGCGCTTCAGTTTCGAGCGATCCAGAGGCAGCAGATCATCCCGGTTTTGAAGCAGCACGATCGACTGCTGGGCGGCCTTGAGAGCCACTGCGCGATGCTTCGCACTGCCCACCACCTCGGGTGAAATCCGGCTGTAGGAGACGCTCTCGAAGGGATCGAACTCCCCGAGCCTCATTCGGACGCGCAGCACGCGGGTGACGGCATCATTGAGACGCGCCTCCGTGAGCTTTCCTGAACGCACGGCCTCGGGAATGTTCACCTCATACTCACGATCCGAGAAATCGCAGCCGGCCATCACCGACTGGGCGACCGCATCGACGTAGTTCATCTTCCCGGCCCCGTGGCCCTCCACCATCGTTTTCACACCCCCGAGATCAGACACCACAAAGCCCTCCATGCCCCACTCCTCCTTGAGGATGGTGGTCAGCATCAGGCGGTTCATGTTGTTCGGTGTGCCATTGATCGCGTTGTAGCTGGCCATCACCGACTGGGCCCGGCCCTCCACGATGCAGTCCCGGAAATGCGGCAGCCAGAACTCGCGCAGCATCTTCTCCGGCACGAGGGCATTGAGCTTCTTGCGGTCGGTTTCGACGTTGTTGACGGCGTAGTGCTTCAACGTCGCGGCGATCTTGAGATGCCTGGGATCGTCTCCCTGAAGACCTTTCACATAGGCCACGCCCAATCTTCCTGTTAGATGGGGATCCTCGCCCCAGGCTTCGTGGTTGCGGCCCCAGTAGGGGTTTCGTTCGATGTTGATGACCGGAGCCCGGTAGATCAGGCCCTTGTGCTCGCCGGCAGCCGTCGGATCGAGATGCCAGCCGTTGTAGATCGCACGCGCCTCGTCGGACAGCACGCCCGCCACTTCCTGGACCAGCTCCGGATTCCAGGTCGCGGACATCGCGATGCAGCTTGGAAAAAGCGTCGTCGGGCGATCCCACTTCACGCCGTTGAGACACTGGTTCCACTGGTCGGCGCGAAGGTTGAGGCGCTTCACGCCCTCGCCCTTGTGATTGAGCACCTGGGCCTTCTCCTCGAGCGTCAGGCTTCCAACAAGATCCGCCAAACGCTCTTCCAGCGGCCTTGATGAATCTCGAAATACCGGAACTTCGTCGGCCATCGCGAAAGGCGACAGGGAAAAGACCAGGCCCCAGAGGACAGGAGAGATTCGCATGAGGCAGTCTGTTCGATCATGGCCTCGCAGCAAGCATCAGTTGCGCTGGTAGACGCGGACGTAATCGACCTCCATGCGGGTGCCATTGATCGCATCGGTCACCTTCCCGGCCCATGGGATGATCGCGAGGCTGAGCCAGATCGGCGCGGGATGGTCACAGATCGTGTTCTTTTCCCGGCGCAGCTCCTTGCCGTTGAAGTAGAACACGAGTTCCTTCTCGGTCCACTCCAGGCCATAGGTCTGGAAGTCTTTGGCCAGGTTGTAGCTGCCCTGTTTCACATCGAATGCCGCCATCTCGACCCACTTCGATCCATCATGCCAGGAGACCTTGTAGTCATCGATCAGGTTCTTCCAGCTTCCGCCGGAAAGGTAACCATTGACGAACTGAACGCAGCCGATCGTGCGCTCTTCCGGGAACTCCATCTCGATCCACTTCCCGCCTTCCTTCTGCGAGGTCCAGCGGGTGTCGATCTTTCCGTCCGCCACCATGGATGACGTATCTTCGCCTGCCTTGACGAAGCCGCTGGCCTTGAACTTCGCGTCCTTTGCAAAGTTGACGAGGCCGGGCTTGTCGGCGTCCGCCTTCGCCGAAAGCACCTCCGGATAGCCGGCAGGGTTGACGTTGTAGGCGCGGAACTCGCCGAGGTGGACATGGCCATCATGATTGGACGAGATGCGAAGACGCTTGGTTTTCACCGGAGTCTCGAGCTGGATCCTGACATCCGGCCGGACGCCGAGCGGAAAGCTCTTCGAGGCGCTGGGATGGCTCTTCTTGCCATTGACCGTGGTGACGTCCGAGTGGTTGTGGATGTTGGTGTTCACCTCGTTCGGGTAATGGCCTTCGTTGATGTCGATCTCGAAGGTCTTCTTCCCGGCCGGCGGCGGATTGTTGGTCATGATCCAGAACGAATTGTTGGTGCCTTCCGCCGCCGCGTAGCGATAGCGGCATTCGAAGTAGCCATACTGGAACTTCTCCTTCGTCCAGAGGTTGCCGGAGGTCCAGTCGTTGCCCCCGCGCTTCTCCTTCTTGTTGAGAAGCTTCAGGGTGCCGTCTGAAGTCATGGCATTTTCGCGCCAGCGGCTGCTGAGGATATGCGTGCTGCCGGAGTTCTGCGAGATCCATTTCTCATCGAGCCGGGCATTCTCATAGTCGAACTCGTCGCTCCAGGTGAGCTTCCATTTCGAGGGACCTCCCGGCAGAAGCGAGCCCGGGGCAGGCGGCGGCGCGGCTTGAGCCAGGCCGATGAAAAGGCCGGCGAGGACCGGAATGGACCGCAGGGAAAGGGATTGGAGCGTGTTCATGGGATTGGATGGCAGGCGGGATGATACGGTGCGTGGTTCCAGGAGTTCAACCAACAACGGCTCAAGCAGCACGACTCCCCACAACACCACGACTCTTTCAAACACGCCCCTGATCCACCCCCTCCATTCCAGATCCAGTCCGTCATCCGCGACCGACTTTGATGACCATCGTTGAGTGCAGAGAGCTTGCCCGTCGAGGGCTCCCAGGGCCCATGATCCATCAGTCTCCTCCCGAAATTGTTGAACTGCGATCCATGCCCCCTTTGATACAGCCCCTTGTCTTCACGCCATCGGCGTTTCGTCCCAAAGCCCAGGGTGGCTCGCATCCGAGCTACCCTGGGTGGGGAAAAGAATTGATTCCAAACCCCATCGGAGTTCCATCCGATAAGCGAGCGGACAGGGATCGCGAGGAGCGAACACAGGATTTTCGGGACTCGGCCACGTGGCTGGATCGACCTGTTCTTGGAAAACCTCATCCCTGCCCGGCTCCCAAGCCTGCGTTCGCTTGGCGATCCCTGAGTAGGCCGATGATTCGGCGGGGGCGGCGCGGCCCCTGGACCGTCGGTTCCTCGCTTTCCCATTCTGGCGCTGGACTCCTCGGCCCCCTTGCCTCGGCCTGTTCGTTTCCGAGCACGGCAAAGAAGTCATGAGCTTTAGCTCGTGAACACGCCGTTAAGCGAATCGAAATCGTTCCTTCAAACGTCGGATGCAAGGTATTTTCACTACTTTGCGATCCAATCCTCCCCTTTGTGCGGCCTTTGATGAACAGAATCGGTTTGCCCGTAAGGTGCGCTCATCTTGCCATTCGAAAGCGGAGATAAGCCGCCAGGGTTGATTGCGTCGCGAGGATTGCCGTTTTGAAAATACTGTAGATGAACATGAGGGCCAGTTGATGAACCGTTTGTTGGATCCGCATAATTGCCGACATCGTCACCAACGTTCAAAGTATCTCCCACTTTGGGAGTGGTGCTTGGATCCAGGTGCCCATAAATAGATCCATATCCATCACCTTCATCCACGATGATTCTCCACCCAAACCCGACTCGGTGATTTTTTGGATCTTGCCAGCCTGCTCTACTTACCGTCCCTGCCCGAACTGCTCCAACGCATGTAGATTCGGCTTCAGCCGCGCATTGATTGAACAAATAAACAAATGCCCCAGTAACCGCCCCATTGCTGAACTTCCCACCGCTTAGGCTAGATGAGGTGCCTCCGACAACCGCAGAAGCGGCCACTTGGTAGCTTTCTCCAACATGCGCAGCAATGGATGGAGAAGAAGCAGCAGAGAACGCACCCGACAAGAAACCGTGTCGGAACTGTCCGCCTTGCAATTCAGCCATACCTCCTTGGATTGAACCGTGAGCCGCGACTTTGATTGCAAGCTTCTCATAGAAGTCGCCTTGCGTTGTCTTGAGGCCATGCAATCCGAACTGACTTGCCGCACCATGAGTGAGGCCGGCGCTCAGCCCTCCGATTGCGCCTCCTGTTAAGCCAGCGCGCAATGCGTCGCCAACACTACCTCCGGCCAACAGGGTCCCCGAGAATGCAGAGCCAAAACCAAATCCGGCACCACCCAACGCAGCGGCACCAATACTTAAGCTACCTGTGAGCATCGCAGTCGATCCTGCAATTATTCCACTGGCGAAACCTGCGGCCCAAATAGCTGCTCCTCCGGTTGCGACCCCGACTGCAACGACCGCAATTGTCTTCCAGTTCTCCTTAAAAAACTTACCGATGCTCTTAAAAAAGAACCCGCTCGGATCCGTGAAGCTCATCGGGTTGTTCAGCACATAACTATACCGGTTCAGGTTTTGCAGGTTGTCCGGTGACTGGACAAAGGGATCAGGGCTGAGGAAGCGGGCGGTGATGGGGTCGTAGACGCGGCCGCCCATATGGACGAGACCTACGGCATCGAGCATCTCGTGGCCGGTGAAGCCGCGATGCGTCTCGGCGCTGCCGGGCGTGGCGGGGTAGGACACGCTCCAGGTGGAGGTCCCGGAGTTGTAGGCCACGGTGCGGCGGCGGCCCCAGGCATCGAAGCTCTGGCGCTCCACCACGGCTCCGCCGCGGCCGGTGATCACATCCACGCTGCCGAGGTGATCCTTGTGAATGTAGCGCAGGCGCTCGGTCGGTGATGCGGAGCTGCGTTCATCGGTGAGGATGGCGGTCACGCCGCTGCCACCGGCGATGTAGTGAATGTGGCGCACCAGCCCTTCGCTCGTCGTCTCCCGCTCGTAGAGGCCGCCGATGTATTCGCGCACCGTCTGCGAGGTGGCACCGCCGGACTGGGTGAGAAAGGTGGTCTGGCGGTAGAGGGCGCTGTCCGGGCCGTAGTCAAAGTGTAGGGTGTCGCCGCCTTTGACCATTCGTACGGGCTTGTTGAAGGAGCTGTAGGTCAGGCTCGTCGCTCCATCGGTCGTGCGGTTTCCTTTGGCGTCGTAACCGCAGGATTTGTTGAAGGCGCCCCCCGTCACGCCAATGAGCGCATGTGGGCCGGTGGAGGCCGCTCCGTAGCTGAAGCTGCCCACATCCGTGCGGGAGGTGATGTTCCCGAGGTCGTTATAAACTGCCGTCACGGCGGCGGTACCCGTGGTGGTCACTGTCTGCAGCCTGTTGAGCGTGTCGTAGCCAAAGGTCTCACTGAAGGTGGTTCTGTAGCGCTTGTCACGCCGCGCGGTGAGATTGCCAATCAGGTCAAAATCGAACTCCGCCTTTTGCACATCGCCAATCCCGCCAAAAGAGGAAGTAATGCTGGTGATGAGGCCGGTGTTGGCATCGAAAGTGCGGTTCGTGACCACAAGATTGCCCTGGATCTCCTTGGTGATTTGCCCGCGGGCATTCACGGACCCTGCCTGCCAGTAGGACTGCAAATCATTGGCGGCGTTCCGCACCTCCCGCAGGTAGCCGTTGTCTGTGTAGTACTGCCGCGTGGCGAATCCCGTGGGGTAGGTAATCGCATCCGGCCTGCCGTAGCTGTCGTAACTCCGGGAAACGGCAAAGCTGTGGAAGCCGTGTTTCTCCACGGTGTTAACAGAACGGCTGAGGTGATCGAAAAAGTAGCTGCGAACGAAATCCCCGATGCTCTCGCGGACGAGCTGGCCGATGCCCTTCGCGGCGCTGTCATACTCAAAGGTGGTCACGCCCTCCGGCTCGCTACGTGTAAGCACACGGCCCAGCATGTCGTAGGTGAGGCTCACGGTCTGGTTGGCGTTGTTCGTCTGGGTCTTGAGTTCGCCAAAGCCGTTGTAAGTGAAAAAGGAGACGCCACAATTCGGCTCCGACATCCACGTTTTGTTTCCACGCTGGTCGTACCGAAGTTCGGTGGTGTTTCCCGCCGGGTCCGTGATGAAACGCAGGGCTCCGTAGGCATCATAAGTGCGGTGAATGCTCTTTCCGGCGGCGTCGGTGGAACGAAGGGTCCAGCCCATCGCGTTGGCGACGGTGGAAACGGTCTGGTTTCTGGGATTGGTGACGGAGGTAGTTAGGCCGTTATGAACCGTGGTGGTGGTGCGGTTTCCAGGGTCGATCTGCTGGGTTTCCCGTCCCACGGCGTCGTAGGACATCGTGGAGTAGAGTGGTGTGTCTCCCTCGAAGTAGGGCTGCGAGGCGTGAGTGACCTCCCCTCGATTGTTGAATACCTTGTGCGACGAAACCGTCCGGCCATCGAAGGCAATGCTGTCGGCGCGAATCTCGCGGTTGAGCAGGTCATACCAGACCGTCTTAGGGCTTCCGCCTGAGCTATGGACCCGGACGTAATGGACCGCACGTGGCGGGGCTCCGGTGGTGGAGCCTGTGACACGGCGGTAAAAGCTGCGTGTCTGGGTGCCATCGGGTCGGATTGCCCGGGTGGGACGACCGAGCGCGTCGTATTCCCAAGTGGTGGTTAGGCCATTAGGGCCGGTCTGGGTGAGGACGTTGCCGAGCAAGGGATCGTAGGTCTTTGTCTCGGCGTGATTCTTCGCGTTGCGGGTTTCGCGGACGAAGCGGCCGTCCGGCGTGTAGAAGGTCGTGGTGGTGCGGGAAGCTTGTCCGGGTGTGGAAAATGTGCTGGTGAAGATGTTGCCGAAGCCATCGTGAACGTAGTCCTTTTGTTGCCGCAACAGGCCACCGTTAGGCTCGATCACCTCCTGGGTCAGCAAGCCGGTGGTGGGATGATATTGAAAGGTGGAATTGCGCGTCGCGGTTTCGCCGCCGGGTGCGGTTTTTATCACCGAGCTGGCGGAAAGCCGCCCGAGATACCATTGGCTCGGGGTTGGCGCATCTGTGAAAGTGTTGACAACACGCTCGGTGAAAACTTCTACCCCATCGGTGGTAGTGGTGGTGATTTCGATGGGATTTGCAAATACGTCATAACGTATCTTGCCGCCATTCGATGCAGGTCCGGAGCGGGTAGTTGTCTTCACCAGCGCGGTCGCCGATGGGCGATTTGTTTCATAACTTTTAGCCACGCTCGATGCCTCGCCGACGAAGTAAGTTTTCCTTCCGGTCGGGTGAGTGGTTTCGACTAGGTCCCAAGTCGAGTCGCTTTCGCTAATGAGTGAGCTGCCACCGGGCGGTGTCACCAGAAGGCGCTGTTCGGAATGTTTCGGGCGTCCGGCCAGCAGAGGCGAGGAACTCTCATAAACCGTCCGGTTGACTACCCCTGAAGTCACGTCCGTGCTTTCCACTTCCTTAAAGCCCTGAAAGCCGCGTCCATCAAGAGAGGACCAGGCTCCCTTGTAATGGTAGGTAACCGTGTTTACGCCGGGTGCCCCGATGCCGGTGAACGGATCACCGTCGATTCCGTTACTTGAGATGACGGACGAAACGACAGCCAGCGGTGCCTGCAGACTATAATAGGGAAAAGTCAGTCCAGTGCCCTTCGTATGAACACTCTCGTCGGTCAGCATTTTGTAGCCGAACTGGGTGTAGCCTCCGTGTCCGTTGGTTACCCTTTGAACCAATCGCGGTGGCGGTCCCTCGTTCAGCCAGAGATTGAACTGATTGGCTGACGGACTGCCCCAAACAAGCATGTCCGTTTTACCGTCCCCATTAAAGTCTCCAGACATATTCAATGCGTTGGCATTGGATATCGCAGTTGCCGATGCCGCGCCGAAACCCACGCCGAGTCCAGTGCCGTCCGACCAGACCCCATCGCCGGCCGAGATGGCAATGTTTAACCTAGAGTTTGAAAATGGTGCGTTCCAGGTAGCCATATCTGCCTTGCCGTCACCATTGAAATCGACGGCAGACTGGTATCTTGCACCAACGCTATCAAAACCGCCAGGAATAGAAAATTGGGGTCGTGGATAGAAACTTCCGTCCCCCCTGCATTCGAATAAACTGTAGGTGCCTGGGGAGAGGAGTTGATCATCCCAAACTATGAGGTCGGTTAGTCCGTCCCCATTGAAATCTCCGAGAATCTTCGCGCCTGAAGAATAAGACACAATTTGCGCGGTTGTAATGTCAGTCATGCCATCACCATTAAATTCCCCTAGATGCAACTGATAGAGCGCGCTATTTATATAATATGACAATTCAGCAGACAGAATAGAATAAGGAAATTCCCCAATGGAAAATCCGGCTCCTTGAGACAATAATGTTGTATATTTTCCTAGATTCCCTTGGAAGTTAAACGCTGCAACATCGCTTCTTCCATCACCATCGGCGTCAAGGATCAAATGCGGATGGCCTGCGTCATTTGCTGGAATGGTCGTGTTTACTGGAGCTTGAAAATCGGCACCGGCAGAAAGATACATCTTATAGCTATTCGATTCTTGACTGAAAGCAAGCACGTCGGTCTTTCCATCGCCATTAAAGTCACCAAGCAAAACGGGGTTTGAGCGGGTGCTATTTCCACCCACAAGTGAAGTAGGTCTGACCGTATCGAAACCTGATCCATTGCTTCGATAGAGTGAAAATCGATTTGAATAGCCAGCAGTATTCCACACCAATACATCGGTTCGGCCATCACCGTCGAAATCTCCGCTCAAAAAGTCTCCATCTACCTTAGCACTGCTTGAAATACCCGTTGCGTTGCCTTGCCTAAAAAAAGTTTCGGTAGCATTGGAGGCTGGCCAAGTGAACCGCGTTGCCGGAGAACTTGATCCGTCAGGTCGCTTCATTTGCACGCTAACCAGTTGTGAATCAAAGGTGAGAGGATCTTGTTGGTATGCCATTTCATAACGCATTATGTTTTTCATATTACCAAAGGAATCCTTGACCCCCGAGGTGATGGCACGAATTCTCTTAGATGTCACAATTTGATATCTGGCGATATATTTTGAACGATTGTCGGGACGGTCTTCGTACTCGAAAGTGACTAGCTGATTCGCCACCAACCCTGCAGAAGAGTTGGCTGTGTAGGTGATACTTGTTAGCAAGGGCTCACCGGATTTAGCCCCCCAATAATCGTAATCAAAAGTCATGTAATTTCCAACGCTATCGGTGATTTTCTCGATAGTCCAAAGAAGCGGGCGAACATCCCCAAAAAAAACAGAATAGAAATTATTATAAGGGTAAATCCGAGATTTGTCTGACAGACCGTATTCCATTAGTAAGCCGGCTTTAGTTTCCACCGACCAATACTGCGAAGACTGTGGATAACTCGGGAAGAATGGCCCTGAAAAGATCGGCCAAGAGTTGGCGAACTCACCGTGAAGGCGGACTCGGGTAGTTGGATCGGATTCCAGACGGTACTCACTATTGCCTTCGCCATCTGTTCCTGAAATCGCGGTGAGGCGCTGGCCGTCAAGAGCGAAGCGATCATCAAGATCAAGTTTAACGCCGCCTTTCACCCCGTCCTGCGCAACTGTCCTCCCAACCCGAGTGATAGCGCTTATACCAGATAGCGAAAACCCAAGACCGAGTGGACCATTTCCACCTTGGCTCGAATAGCTGATCGACAATTTTGGCTGCATACCTGCGGTGCCGGGGGAGACGACGATGGGAATGTTGATCTGGGCAGCCCCGGATTCCGAGACTCCTACGTCAACCTGAGTGTAGCCAGAATCGGAACCTGGATGATCCGGGATTGCAGCGATTGAGTCGGTGGCGAAACTCCACGTCGCCGAATGGCCTCCAATGTCGAGGGTGTAGTTTCTGGGGATTCCGATAGAACCGGGAGCAGTCGCCTCCATCCAGAGAGCATCTCCGGCTTTCACTGTGGCAGTCGTTCCCGTTTGGGCGATGCCATTGATGTAGAGGGTGACGCCCGTCGGGATATTGATGGTCGTCGACCCGGTGAAGCCGCCAAGCACAACGGCATTTGAGCGCCCGAGGCTACCCGGTAATACGGTACTCTGACTGGTGAATGTGAATGGCTCGATGCCCGGCCCGGTGGCGCTGGCCCCGCGTCTGGTAACGACGAGGCGCATGAATGCGGCTGGGCGCGAAGCCATTGATTGCAGATCAATGTAGCGGACCTGGCGCAGGCCACGGGTGAAGTTTTCTGTTTCCTGAGTGAGGATGAAGAGGTTAGGCGGAACAAGCTGGGTGAGATTTCCCGGTGCTTCTGGCAGCCATGACTGGAGGTTGGAAGATTTCTGACAGGTAACGCGAAGATCAGGATCATCGGTGCGCTGCCAGGCTGAAAGCTGAGGGTAGCGAGAGGATGCAGGGCCGGTTGTGGGAACCAGGAATTCGTAGCAGTCACTGGAAGGATTGGAGCGAGTGGGATCAGTATCCGCCGTGTACTCGATGAGATTGGGCAAGCCGTCTTTGTCAGGATCTGCGTTTTCACCCCAGGTGGTGTTTTGCGCCGCTGAGTTGGCGACTGCATTGACTCCCCATTTGCTGGTAGCCCAACTCAGGTAGGCATCGGTGGCTTGAGCCGTGGTCAATAGGCCGGCAAAAACCGCGGAGAATAGAAGCGGAAGTCGCATTCTCATGCGTGGCATGCTAGAGAATTGCTCGATGTCGCCCAGCCCTAACTTGTGACGGATTCACTCTCCTTGTGACCAGCGGAGCCGCAATTCACTGAAACTCATTCCAGCTTCCATTGACGAAGCGTAGCGCTCAGGAACGGCGCGGTTCTGGACTTCTTCGACTTCGCGACGGTTTCCGGCGTGCCTTGGGCGACGAGGGTGCCGCCTGCGGCTCCGGCTTCGGGGCCGATGTCTAGCAAACCGATGAAAGATTGCGATGCGGGGAGTGAAACTGGTTTCAGAGGCACTCATTTGAGGTTTTCTTGGCGCTCTTGGCGTCTTGGCGGTTCAAATTCTTCCCATCTAGCTCGGCTTTGCCATACACCGATCCCAGGCGTAGGAGCCCTGCCCATGAACGCGAGTCGTGGGACCGCGGTGCTCCTCAGAGTCCGACGGTCGGGAATGAGGGCGAAACCGGGTCTGATTTCCACAAAATGCCCCAAGCGATTGGATTTGTGGGCATTGCAGAGCTGACAGCGGGCTTTGCAGAGGTGACAGCGGGCTTTGCAGAGGTGACAGCGGGCGTTGCAGAGGCGACAGCGGGCGTTGCAGAGCCGACAGCCGTCGTTGCAGAGGCGACAGCCGTCGTTGCAGAGGCGACAGCCGTCGTTGCAGAGGTGACAGCCGTCATTGCAGAGCCGACAGCGGGCTTTGCAGAGCCGACAGTCGTCGTTGCAGAGCCGACAGTCGTCGTTGCAGAGGCGGCAGCGGGCGTTGCAGAGGCGACAGCGGGCGTTGCAGAGGCGGCAGCCGTCGTTGCAGGACCCATTGCGGACGATGGAGGGCTCGTCCGTTCGTAGTCATGCCTTCAGGCTGCATCTTCATCCCGGCAGGCGTCAGAAAGCAAATGCTCTGACAAACCATCGAGAAAGCCATAGAGTGCCATTCGCTTGCAGGTCATTGCTCCGACATCCGCCGAGCCGCAGGTCGGCCGGAATGGACCGCAGGGAAAGGGATTGGATGGCTGGCGGGATGACGCGGTGGCTTGTGCGATGAGTCCAACCGACAAGGGCTCAAGCAGCACGGCTCCCCACAACGCCACGACGCTTTCAAATACGCCCCTGATCCACCCCCTCCATTCCAGATCCAGTCCGTCATCCGCGACCGGCTTTGATGACCATCGTTGAGTCCAGAGAGCTTGCCCGTCGAGTGCTCCCAGGGCCCATGATCCATCAGTCTCCTCCCGAAATTGTTGAACTGCGATCCATGCCCCCTTTGATACAGTCCCTTGTCTTCACGCCATCGGCGTTTCGTCCCAAAGCCCAGGGTGGCTCGCATCCGAGCTACCCTGGGTGCGGAAAAGAGATGATTCCGAACCCCATCGGGGTTTCATCCGATAAGCGAGCCGACAACGACCACGAGGACCAACACTGGATCTTGGGGACTTGTTCCAAACACTTCGGAAAAATGGGAGCCCGCCTCGAAGAAATCGCCCGATACCTCCTCCGACGCGAGGATTGACGAAGTACCGGACAATCCGATTCTTGGACTCCAGCGTCGCCACCAACCCGGCGGCTCCCATCCAAGGCATCCATGGAGCAGGACCCGAATTTCACGCATCCGGCACGACAGGATTCTGGCGGCGCCCTGGCAGCTCAGTCACCCTTGTTTCCCCACACGGTTTGGAGCCGTGTTCATCGCGCTGGTGCCGAAGGAAAGGAAGCGCAGTTGGCGATGGAGGATCTTTGTGGGATCTACCGGGAGCCGGCGCGCAAGTATCTCATTTCCATGGGTTGTCAGCCGGACGATGCGGAGGACCTGACGCAGGAATTCATGCTGCGCTGGGCCACCCGGGAAACCCTGTCGCGACTCGGCCCGGAGACTGGAAAACTGCGCTCCTACATCCGCCAATCGCTGCGCAACCTATGGGCGAATGCCCGTCGGGACGCCTCGGCCCAGCGCCGCGGGGGCGGGCAGGCGCATTTCTCGCTCGATGCCGATGACTTGCCAGAAATCCCCGCTGTCGATCATGTGCTCGACAGCGAATGGGCGCTGGCCCTGCTGCGCATGGTGATGTCCCGGTTGCGCGAGGGCTACGAGTCGCGTGGCAAGGCTGCGGTGTTCGATGCTCTGGCCAGCACGCTTTTGGATGCGGATGGGGTGCAACCTTACGCGCAGATCGGTGTATCTCTCGGCATTAAGGAATCCCAAGTGAAACTCGAAGTCCACCGCCTCCGCCGCCGATTCGGTGAATCCCTCATGGCTGCCGTCACGGCAACCGTGGCGGACCCTGCGGACGTCGACGGTGAACTCCGCCACATCTTACAAGCTGCCAGTTGTGCCGACCTCCATTGAACCCTCCAGCGTCTGGACCAACGAACAGCTCGCGGCACTGGCTCGGTCTGCCGGGCGTTCGTTTTTTCCCAAGCCCGCGCCCTACCAGGTTCCGGCGGATCTGACCCCGCCGGCTGTTTCCGGTTATGAAATTGTCCGCCTGATCGGCACCGGTGGGATGGGCAGCGTCTGGTTGGCAAAATCAGAGGATGAATCTCGTGATGTGGCGATCAAGATCCTGCACCCCACCTGGGCGGGGAATGCGGATGCGGCATCGCGCTTTGAGATGGAGGTGGACCTTCTGGCATGTCTGAGCCACCCAAATATCGTGGCTCTGCTGGATGCCGGGGAAACCGCCGACCACCAGTTGTTCCTGGCCACCGAGTATGTGGATGGTTGCGATCTCAGCCACTTGCTGCGGGGCGGCTTGCTTCCTGCGGAACGCGCATTTGGGATTTTCCGCAAAGTGGCAGCCGCCATTTCCCATGCGCACGATGCCGGAATCGTCCATCGCGATCTCAAACCCGCCAATATTCTCGTCGGAGCAAATGACTTGGTGAAGGTCACTGATTTTGGTTTGGCCAAGCATTTCACCTATTCCACGACCCGGCCGACGGATGCATTTGGTTCCCCCTACTATCTGGCCCCGGAACTCACGCGCTCCGCCGCCACCGCCACGGCCGCGTCGGATGTCTATTCGCTTGCGGTTTTGTTGTATGAGATGCTCGCCGGAAAACTCCCGCTTGGTGCCTACACGCCGCTTTCCGCATCAGGCTATGACAAGCGTTTGGACCGGGTCCTCCAAAACGCCCTGCGCGATGATCCCGCGCTGCGCACGGCCTCGGTGGCTGGTTTGTTGGAGGAGACCGAGCGATGCTGGATCGCTGCGGAATCCCGCGCCACCTGGAGGAAGCGCCTCCCTTGGATCGCCGCCGCTTCGTTCATCATCCTCGGACCACTGGCCGGTTACGCATGGAACGAATCCGGAAGCAAAACCATCCGACCGGTGTATCCAGCTGCCCGGAGTGCATCCAAAACGCAGCCTTGGAAAAACAGCCTGGGCATGGAGTTCATCCCGGTTCCCGGGTGTGAGGTGTTGTTTTCGATGCATGAAACACGCAACTCCGAATGGCGGATATTCCGCGAGATGGAGGCAAGCATCCTTCCCTCATGGCGCCGAACCGACAATGACCAAGAGGCCACGCCGACACACAAGGTTTACGGGCTTCAAGGTTGGGAGGAATCCCCGCTTGTCATCGCACCGGACCGCCTGAACCACCCGGCGCAGGGTGTGTCCTGGCAGGATGCACAGTTTTTCTGCAATTGGCTCACCTTGAAGGAACGCCAGGAGGGCCGTCTCACCGACAAGCAATTCTACCGTTTGCCCACGGATGAGGAATGGAGTCTTGCTGCGGGCATGACGAGTGGAATCCTGCCAGGAAACTACGCAGGACCTGAGGCCCGCACCGATACATGGCCCGCCAGCTTCCCGACCCGCGAGGAAAGCGATGCCTATCCGCAAACATCGCCCGTTGCATCGTTTCCGCCCTCGTCCTCGGGCCTCTATGACCTGGGCGGCAATGCGCTGGAGTGGGTGGAGGATGTGGCCGCCGAGACTTCACGCGCCAATGATCACAACGCCAAACCACCCTACACCTTGCGGGGTGGATCGTGGGCCATCGGAAAGGAGGAGGGTCTCGATGTGAATCATCGATTCCAAGCAAGGCAGAACCGCCGCCGCATCGACTTCGGCTTCCGCTGCGTGCTCGAGCTGGATGAGGAGAAACCGGAATGATTTCATCATTTTAACATTCCGCTGCAACCTTGGGAAAAAAACCGGGAATCCCCAGGAACAATCACCACGAAGTTCCATCCCCAAGCGAATCCCGCCCCCGGCAAGTCGAGCTTCGTCGCCCAACACTCCTGATCCCGCCTCCGATGAACCCAATCCTCCTCGCCATCTCCCTTGGCCTTTCGCTCCTCATTCCGGCCAACGCCCAGGTGATCACCAGCCAAACCGTCGATACCGGAACGTTCGGCCGCGTGGGACGCAATACTTCCCAAACCGTGATCGCCGGAAATCCGTCCATGATCTATAGCGATCTCGTCAAAAGCCATCTGATGTTCGCCCGCAACACCGCAGCGGACGGCAGTGGTTCGTGGATCAAAACCAAGATCACTTCGCATGGTTCCCTCGGCGCAGCGGACTCGCATGTCCTGAAAACCGTGGCAGGAAATCCAGCCGTGGCGTTTTCCGACGGCGGGGGGGTGAACTTCGCGCGCTGCTCGACTCCGGACGGCGGCGGCTCATGGACGGTTTACACCACGGGACTCGCCACATCCTGCGCAAACTTGGAAGTGGTGGATGGCAAGCCCGCCCTAACAGCAATCGGGGAGAACGGCGAATTGATCTTCGCTCTCTGCTCGACCAGCGACGGCAGCGGCACATGGACCACAGTGACGGTGGATACCGCCGAAGTTTCCAACGCCGTCTCCATGGCGGTAGTTGCTGGCAAACCCGCCATCATCTATCGGACGAACACCACCTACGTCGATCTCGGGGAAGGTGGCTATTATCTCGGCGACCTGCGTTACGCCACCTGTGCTACGACGAATGGGCTCGGGGCCTGGACCCATCATGTCGTCGAGGCTGACGTCAATGCGGGTGGCCAGTTATCACTCGCCGAAGTGGATGGCAAACCCGCCGCCGCCTGCTCGGATGTTGAGGATTATGACCTGATCTATGCTCGCAGTGAAAGCGCGGATGGCAGTGGGCCGTGGATTCTAACAAGCGTCGATGCCTCCGGCACGACCGGAGCCTATCCCTCACTGGTGGTGGTGGATGGTGAGCCTGCGATCGCCTATCAATACGGAACCGGCAGCGATCTGCGCTATGCGCGCAACGATCTCGCTGATGGCAGCGGCACTTGGACGGTCACCAATGTGCACACTGTCGGCGTCACTGGTTCCTGGGCATCGCTCGCCGTCGTCGACGGGAAACCATCTGTCAGTTTCCACTATTCTAGCGGCTATGACCTCATGTGGGCCCGCAATGCGGCAGCGGATGGCAGCGGTGCGTGGACCGTCACCACCGCTGACAATGCCGCCAACTCGGGCCGTGTGGGACAGTTTTCCCGCACGGCCATCGTGGCCGGAAAACCTGTGGCCGTCTATTTTGATACCTGGTGGGAGCGCCAGAAGTTCGCCGCCGCCGGAACAGCCGATGGCATTGGCCCATGGACCAGCCAGACGCCGGCGTTTACCAGCGGCAGCCTATCCGAATCGATCGCCGAAGTCGATGGAAGACCCGCTGTGGTCTATCGGGACGGATCCGTCGGACATCCGAAGTTCAGTATCAACGCGAATCCCGATGGCAGCGGCGCATGGACCACCACCACCCTCGCCACGAGCTCAACCTACGGCGTGCGGCTCGCGACGATCGGTGGATACCCGGCGGTGTTGAATCGCAACTTCACGCAGGAAATTTTCTTCCTGCGAAACACCGCGCCCAATGCCACGGGGACTTGGGTCACCAGTTCCACTGGCATCTCTGCGACCGTGATCTCCGATCCGGTGGAAGTTGTCGGAACCCCCGCGTTTTGTGCAGTCAACACGGCCTATGAGATCACCTTTACCCGCAATACAGCGGCGAATGGGACGGGAACTTGGGAAACCAGCGTGGTGGATCCCACACCAACTCCCGGATATTATCACCAAGATCCGGAACTGGCAGTGATCGATGGCAAGCCCGCCGTGTTTTTCTTGAGAACCGACAACACCGGCATCTCAGTGCGGCTCGCTACCAACTCGCAGGCCGATGGCAGCGGCGCGTGGTCGATCTCCACAATTCTAACAGGATTGCCGGATTGGAAAATCACCAGCGGTTTCGCCGCAGGAAATCCGGCGTTCACTTGGTTCGATGATCCCCATCACGATCTGATCGGGAACCTCATGCTCACCCGCAACACCGCCGCCGATGGCAGCGGCACTTGGCTCACCTACACTCTCGACCGCGACCGCGCGGGTGACAACGGATCCTTTGTCACGATCGGCACCAAGACCGGCATCACCTTTTACGATTACCTCAACCGTAACTTCGAATACCTGTTAGTAGATACCGCCGCCTCCGCCATCAGTGTGGAGCAACCCGCCGCCTATGTGTTGGATGCCGCGCATGCGTCCGTCGCGTTTGAGCCGGTCACCATCACGCGTCCGGCTCCGGTGAAATCCATCACCATCCGCAATACCGGTGCTTCCGATCTCACCGTGTCGGCCATTTCCATCGATGGCACGCATGCCGCTGATTTCGTGCCCGACAGCGCGGCCCCGTTCACCCTGGCTCCAGGAGCAACGCACATCCTGAACCTCACCTTCACCCCTGCAGACGTCGGGATGCGCGCAGCCACTCTGCACTTAACAAGCAGTGATGCCGCCCAACCCCTGTTTGATGTCAATCTAAGCGGTGAAGGCTTTCCTTACAATGGGATGGAGATCTGGCGACTCGAATGGTTCGGAACCAGCGAAAACTCAGGCAACGCCGCACTTGACGCTGATCCCGACAACGACGGCACCACCAACCTCTACGAATTCGCCTACGGCCTCAACCCGACCGCAACCGACTCGCCACCCAAGCCGCAGATGGCCCTCCACAATGGCAACATCGAACTCACCTACATCCGCGGCTCGCTAGCTCCGAACGACCTATCGTTCAGGGTCCCTTGGACCGAGACTCTCAATGGCAGCGACTGGACCTACGGCGAAGAGGTCGAGGAGATCCTCAGCGACAACGGCACGCAACAAACCGTCAAGGCTATCCTGCCGATGGGGACGGCGGGCAGGCGCTTTGTCCGATTGGAGATTCAATCCTACTACTGAGCCTGGCACCCAATCGCTCATTCAATTCCTCCCCCAACATCCGACACCGGAGATTTCAAGGGAACAAATGCACTGGCAAATTAATGAGGATCATTGCTCCGACATCCGCCGAGCCGCAGGTCCGCCGGAATGGACCGCAGGGAAAGGGATTGGAGCGAGTTCATGGCATAGGATGGCAGGCGGGATGACGCGGTGGCTTGATCGATGAGTCCAACCGACAATGGCTCAAGCCGCGCTGGTGTCGGAGGATGAAGCTGTACGGCGTGATTCTGCTGGATGCTCATTTCACCACGAAACTGAACCTGGCCTTGCCGTCCTTGTCCTTCTCGACATCCGGAGTCCAGTTCATGGCGAACCCGCGATAGAGCGGTGCCGCGTTCGGGTTGGACAAGGTCATCCGCGAGTTCTCGGAGGCGTTGAACAGGAACTTCCGGTTCGTGAAATTGTTCATGGTGATCTCGATCCGGGAAATGCCCGAGCCTGAGACGTCGGCGGAGGCCGTATCCACCGGCTTGTCGAACTTCTGAACCAGGCGCTTGCCGTCGATCCGGGTGAGCTGGAGCGTGTCATCCTCGATCCGCTTGAAAAAGGCTGCGGCCTTCTTCGGGTCGCTCTTCACCCACTCGTCATTCACCGTTGGATGCAGGTTCGGCATCTTGGCGCGCACGGCGAAACGGATGGGGTTCTTGGTGAACTTCCCCTTGTCCAGAACACGGCCACCGATCGAGATGATGCCGCTCTTCTCCTCGATGACCGCCTCGAACACCGCTTCCGCCGAGACCTGGCCCTGGATCACCAGGCGCTCGAACTTTTCGGTGGGTGCCTGTTCGGATTTCAGGGTTTCGGGTTTCAAGACCTTCATCTCCGCCGTGCCGTCCGGGAGGACTTCCTCGATTCCCACCTGAAGGGTCAGGACGCTGTTAGGCCCGAAGGCCACACCCTTGTCACTGAGCGGAGTCAGCTTGAGCTGGCCATCGGCCGTGATGCCCAGTGTGTAGCGCCGGTCCTCGTAGGCGGCGAAAAAGCCGAGCCACGGTTCTTTCTTCAAAGCCGGCAACTGCGCGTGGGCAATGGGTGAAGCCAAGATGGCAAGTCCGAGCGCTAGCAGTCGTGAAGGATTTCGGAAAGAGATCATGATAAGTCCTGGGATGGATTGGAGTTGTGGAACGGTCTCCCCGCTTTCAGCCGCATGGAGCCGGGAGTTCCGCGGTCATTGGGCTTTTTTCTCGGGCTCCTTGGACGGAACATCGAAGAAGCGGCAGATGCGGATCGGATCGTAATCGTGCACGCCGTCGAACATGAAGACGAAATTGCGTCGTCCGGGACGATGTCCCCAGACACTCGAATAGACCGACTTCGCCTTCTGGTCCTTTACCACGGCGACCTCCATGTCGATTTCGATGACCTCCTTCTTCCACTCCGGATCGGAAACCACACTGTCCGTCCCGGGGGCCACGGCGAAGCGCTTGGTTCCGAAGATCATCGAAAGCGTGGAGTGCGAGAAGTTGAAGAAGCGGTAGTCCCCGACGGTGAGTCGCCCCTTGCCGATGTCATAAGGCACCAGCTTCAGGGGCTTGTCGGCGCTCTTCACGCAGACCAGCAGGACCCGATCGGCATTCAGCGGAAGGCTCACCGAGGCCACTGGAGCGGGCAAGGGTGGCTTGGCGGTGAACTCGGCCTCGGACGCACGAAGCACGAACTGCTGCGGCCCCTTGTAGGCCAGCGGCTCACCCAGACCTGTTAGATTCGCCTGGAAGAACGAGATCTCCTTGCCGTTGTGGAAATACAGGTTCGTAACTGGCTCATCGAGCGCAAGGGTGAGGATCTCGGTGCTGACCGTGGCCTCCTGACAGAAGGCGGCTCCGGCAAGCAATCCGGCAAAGAGGAAAGTGAGACGTTTCATGATGGGATGAATCAGACTTCGTCAGCGCTGAGCCAGCGGAAGGACACCACGCGGAGACGACGACCGAAGATCTTGTTGGCATCCGACTTCAGATCCGCCGGAGCAAAATGATTGGAATCCACCGGGTCCAGGAAATCACTGACGCGCTGGACCTCGGCCTCACACCAGGCGCGGGAAAGAACCTTGCCCGACTTGTCGAGCGCCTCGCCGCAGGTGCGGATCTTGAAATAATCGGAGCGGACCTGCATCACAGGAGCGAGTGCCTGGAGGACATCGCCCTGAAGGAGGTAGGAGGCCGAACCGGCCGACTGGTTCTCGCCATTGATCGCAGCGGAGAAATCCGCGCCCGGAGGCGTGACCGCCTCGCGCCCCACGGAAGTCGGCATCCCTGCGTTCACGGTGCGGTCGAGTGCGGCCTGGATCGCGCCCTTGCGCTGGAATTCGGCCGTCCTTGAGAACGGATTTCGGTTCACGAACTCGGAAAGAGAACGGAAGGGCCCACGAGCCTTCACCTCCTTGACCATCTCGGTGGCCAGCGCCTCCAGCTCCGCATCCGAAAGGCTGCGCCAGCCCTGCCAATAACCATCGGTATCCCCTCCCTGTCCCTTCTGATAGGGCTGCTTGGTCAGGACGTGTCCGAAGCGGTTGAATCGAATCCCATCCGGAGTCTGCCAGGAGGCGCTACCAGAGGACGGATCGAGCACCGGCAGTTGGGAGGCCCCCATCGAGGAAAGGAAGGCCTTCCAGGCGGTGACCGAGGTGGAGTTCACGTTGAAGGCACCCTTGACCATGATCCGGCTAGCCATGGCCTCGGGTGCGCGGTCAGCGGTCTTCGTGTCGCTGAGGATCTTGTCGATGCTCGTGTCGCCTTGTTGTGGGAAAAACATCATTCGTGGATTCGGCAGGGTGCTTTCACCGGAGGCCAGCTTCTTGAAATCGAAGGCACGATCAAAGGTCGAGCCGCTGGTGTTGGTGTAGTCGATGCCCAGCGTGGAGAGGAAGAAGTCATCCCAGAGCCTGGCGTTCACCTCATAGGAGGTATCGGCCAGCGTGAATCCGGTGATGCCGGAAAAATTGGTCTTCGAAACGGAACCCAGCGGAATCCGCGGATTCGCATAGGAATTCCCAACCACGAAGCCAGGCTCGAAGTTATACCTTGAAAGCTGGGCATGCTGGAACTGGCCGATCGAGACCAGCGGCGAGCGCGGCACGTCGTACACGATGACATTGGTTTTCCCCAACGCCGTGGTGTTCGATCCACCGCCGAAGCCCTGATAGCGACCTCCGGCTTTGGCGACCTGGGGTTCCGGAATCGAGCTGCCACCTTCGGAAATCAGGCCACGGTTGCCACCACGGCCGTCCCCCACCTGCTTGGCCTTGCCGGGAGCGTTCCAGCCGCCGACGAACTGCGAGGTGGTGTGCCAGCCGCTGCGCTCGCCTGTGCTGCTGACCCTGGATCCATCCCAGGCGGAGTTGGTGACGAGCGCACGGGGATTGGAATCGATCCACCCACGCAGCCGCTGGTTTTCATCGGGCCCTTCGATCTGGTTCGTCGTCCGGCTGAAGAACGACCAGGTCGCGATGTGGGCGGAAACCTTGTCACCTTCGAGGTCATCGATGAGATAAGTGGTCTTGGTGGTGTCGAGTCCTCCAGATGAGCCGGAGACAACGGGTTCCGGCACCCTGAAGGCGGTATTCACCGAGGGATCACTGCCGCCATTCCAGAGTTCGGTGGAGCGCAGCAGGATGTTGTTTCCACATTTCAGCGTGAACCAGGTGGACGACACCGTCTTCATGTCCAGCGAAGGGTATCGTGACTTCGTGTCCGCACTCTGCGTGTCCTGCAGGACGATGTCTCCGAACCAGGCGCGATAGCCCTTTGGAACGATCCGATCGCTGCCGGTGTCGTCCTTGAGATCCACCACGAAGCCGCCCTTTTCGCTCCATCCGGACTTGAGCTGATAGACCTGCCCGGGGCTGATCTTGATGCGGTCCACCACCGAGAAGAGGCGGAACTCTCCCGGCTGGAGGTCCACGGAGGGAGTCTCCATGGAGAAATACTTGCCACCGGTGGGATTGTCGGGAGTTGGGAGCGTGGTATTGCCACTGGTCCACTCATCACGCAGCCACAACCTCGTCAGGCGACCGTCGGTGTATTTGCCGTTGCCTGCTGGCTTGGCATAATTGAAGCGGAAATACGGATAGAGCGCCCACTCGAAGCGATACGGCGCGGCCTTGATGACGACGTTGTAGGGATTCCACACCCCCAGCACCGGCTGGATGCCGATCTGCGCCTTGTAGAACACATTCGTGGAAGGAGGATTCGTCGGCGGAGCGAGCTCGGATGTCAGACGGAAGCCCATCTGGAACATGGAGAGCACCGGCGCCACCGGGCTGTTGGTCTGCTGCACATCTCGACGGAAGCTCCCTTGGTCGTTGTTTGAATAAGGAAGCCACGACTTGAAGCGGAGATCGGATTCAACCAGGGGATTCGCGCCCACCACCGGAATCTGCTGGCCTGTCACCGTCTGCCAGAGTGTGGCGTAGTTCCAGAGATTCCCCCAGTTCGGTCCGGTCTGGAGCGAGCCCGACTTGCTGACCGCATCACTCAGGAAAAATTTCTTCGCCGTTCGGACCGTGAAATTCTGCATCGCCACTCCATTGATCGTGGTGGGGCTCAACGTGGCTCCACAGTAGCGTTCCGAAAACTTCTTGGACGCCTGGGACCGATCAAACATCAGCGAAAGATCAGCCTTCATCCCGCCATTGGTCACGCTCGTCGGCAGGCCGAAGCCGCCCGTGGTGATGTCGTTGAAATAGCGCGATGGTAGCTTGGCCTCCGCAGCTGCCAGGGCAGCGGTGGAAATGGACACCAGCGATGACTTGTCGATAGCTCCATCGGCCGTGAACTTCTTCCACTCCGATCCCAGTTGGACCAAGCCAGGCTCCTGCGCGGATTGGGACCTGGCGAGTTTCTCGCGCTCTCCTCCCGGGGCCGTTTTGGGCGCAGCCAGATCGACTCTTGCCTTGCTCCCCTCGTCGCCGATCCACCAGGCGAAACGACCGTCGAGCGCACCCGCCGCGACCTTCATGCGCGGAGCCCTCAGGACCTTGGTGGCACCAGCCGAATCGGTGATGCTGGCCAGTCGCGAGGAATTTGAATCACTCAAGGTCACCGCCGGATCCAGATTCTCTCCACTGACCAACCACGAGATCGCCGACGCCTTCGGATCCGATCCGGACGTAACCTTGCTAACATCCACCGCACCGGTCCAGAACGGGTTGGCAGGCTCCGCTCCCTCGCGAAGGGCGGAGGTCAGGGTGATCCGCTGGTCCGGACCCGCGTTCTTCTGCAGCTCCCCGATCGCAAGAATCATCGCCAACCGGGCATTGGCGCGGGCGATCCCAACAGCATCCTCGTTTCCAGCTCCGCGCAGGCTGACCGCACTCAGCGTGAGCAAGCCCACAGCGACCACCGTCAGGAGGATCATCATCGTCAGCGTGACGATCAGGGCAAAACCGCCCTTCCGGAGCGATCTGCGGATTCGAAATTTCATGGGTTGCTTTTGGGTTTTGTTGGCAACGAAAGCCTGGACCTTCACGAAACCCGCATACCTGCGTGATCAATGAATGTCATTACATTCGCAACCTACCCCCACGGATGCGCCTTGCAAGAAGGAAATATCACCATCGCGCAATTCACGATCGCCTCCAAATGACCAGCTTTCCCTCCACCCCCTCCGCGCCCTTCCTTCAAGAGCCGCTTGTCGCTCCCATTCCCTCCTGGTGAGGAAACTCCGCCGGATAGAGGCACGGAAACCGAGACCTTTTCAAACAGGCGGGTGCGCCCAACTCTGAATCTCCTCGCCGGCCGAACGATGACGTCTGTTAGGTCTTCGGATCGGCGGATCCGAGCAGCATCGATCGAGTGAACGCCAGCCTTTCTCCGGGAATCAGGTGGATTCGAGGGAAAGACCGTCCAGCCTAGTCGAGGCTTGAGACTCTGGCCGACAACAGGCATCGATGAAGTCGCAAAACCTGGACTCCCGCATTTCGATGATCCGCTTTTCCATCCGATCACCTCGCCTTCCATGCACTCTTCTTGCCGCAACATGCGCTTGTCTGGTGGCCACACACTCGTTGGCGGCGGATGAGGAGGCGGCCAGCGGGAAAGCCCTGCATCGCGCGATTGTGAGTGGGGCTTACGGGAAATGGACGGCCGCGAAGCGCCACGCGACCGAGCAGGCCTTGCTCGAACGGGTTACGGGCGACTCCGAAAGCAGTGAGGTGGAGGACCTCACCTTGCTGCTGAAACTGGATGCGCATCGAGGGGAATTGATCCCGAGCCTGGAGCGGCCGCTCGTTCTAACAGATCCCCTGCAGCGGCTGCGGTATTTCCTGAATCATGGAATCGAGTCGGCCAAGGCGGCCGAGGATCCTTCCTTTGTCGCACCGGCGGCGAAGCATTTTCCCGGAGCGGTGGATGCCTCGGTGCCACGCGAAAAGGAGCTGAAGCTGAGGATCGTTCCTCGCACCGGACGACAGGGACTTTGGGAGGAAGATGAGGCTTATCTCCGTCCGCATCCGACGGGTTGCTATGCGGCTCCCGGCGAGACCGTGTCGCTGGTGGTTCCGCAGGCGCTGGTCGGAAAGGCGCAGGTGATGATCGGCCTCCACCGCGATGATCTTGTGATGTCCGGGGACTTCGACGAGTCGGGCTTGAAGCGGGATGGCTTCGATCTCACCACGACGGTGGACATTGAAGAAGCGAACACCCGGATTTCATCTCCCTACGGAGGTCCTGTGTTCATCTGCATCCCCAACAAGGATCAGGCCGATCCTCCATTCGAGATCACCCTTTCCGGAGTCGTGAAGGCCCCACGTTTCAAGTCAGACGAGACCAGCCTGGAGGAATGGAAGACCTCGATCCGGGCGAGAAAGGTGCCGTGGGCGGAGCTGGAATCGGACAGCCTGTTGATTTCCCTGCCGACCTCAAGGATCAGCCATCTCGATGACCCGAAGGCCGTGCTGGATTTCTGGGATGCCGTGCTGGCAGCGGATGCCGAACTCGCGTGCGTGCCAGCGAAACGCAAGGTCATCGAGCAGGTCGTGATCGATCGCGAAGTGTCGGCCGGCTACATGTACTGTGTCACCGACCGCGTGGTGGTTCCGGATGACGATTCCTGCGCGCTGATGCTGGACGTGGAAAAGCTGCGCAAGGAGGGGTCGTGGGGGCATTTCCACGAACTGGGCCATCGTCACCAGTTCGCCGACATCGATTTCGCGGGAACGGAGGAAGTGACGGTGAATCTCTTCACGCTTTATGTTTACCGGAAGCTTCTGAATCAGGACCACTACACCTGCCGTCGAGAGGACGATTGGAGCCGCGAGACGGTGATGGCGAACATCCGGAAGTATCTCCGCAAGCCCTCGTTCAAGGTCTGGCAGGACGACCCGTTCCTGGCCTTGTCGTTCTTCGTGCCGGTCCTCGACGAGTTTGGCTGGGAACCGATCCAGAAGATGCACGCGGAGTATCGACGCACGCCGAAGGAAAAGCTGCCGACCACGGAAGCGGAGAAGCGTGACTTTTTCTACCAGCACCTCTCGCGTGCGCTTGGGCGCGATCTGTGGACCTACTTCGAGCGCTGGGCGATCCCGGTCCGCAAGTCCGCACGGATTCCCAGCTCAGAGAAACTGCCGCTCTGGTGGCCAGTCGGCCTGGATCAGGACGCTCCGGGCAAGAAAGGTTCCGGACATTGAGGCCGCCATCAAATGCGGGCACGCTGATTCTACCGGAGTTGAGGCATCTTGCTTCAACTCGACTCTGCAGCGTCCCGGGCCAAGGCATCCTCTTCCTTCCATTGACATCCCATCCGGATTTTCAGCCCTCTGAAACTACTGCCTTGAGGGGCATTTCCCCGTGCCTCCCGGCGATGACCAACCAGCCGCCTCACGATGGCCACCCGTTGATCGCCCTCTTCATACGGAGAAGGGGATTGCATCCCCTTGGCGCAGGCTGGACGATTCGCTGGCCTTGTGCGAAATGGGATGCAATTCCCTATCTCCAGATAGAGCTCGGCCCCAAAGATTCCGGACCAAGAATGACCCAACCGCGGGCCGACACGATCCCCAACGGCAGAGATTGTGACGATGTGCGGACCCCGGCCACGCGGTCGGAGCGGGGTTCCATCCGAACAGCGAGCCGACAGCAATCGTGAGCACGAACACTGGATTATCGGGACTGGCCCCGGCCACTCGACCTCTTCGAGACCCTCGCTGCCCTGCATCCCTACGAAGTTCCGGAAATCGTCACCCTGCAACCGACCGCAGTGGCTGCAGCCTATGCGAAATGGATCTCGAACCTCCTCTGAAGGCGTTCCACCCGCCGTTGACGTCATTAAGGAATCCGATCGCCCGGCTCCGGCTCCGCCGCTGGAATCTTGGCCAGGATCGCACCGATATCGACCTTCTTGCCACGTTCGGCGCGCTCGTTCAGATACCGTTCCGCGTCGAGTGCTGATAGCTTCTCGGCGAGTGCGCTGCTGACAAGCTGATTGACCGAAATGCCCTCATCCCTGGCCAAACGCTTGGCGTGCTGATGAATGGAGTTGGGAAGTCGGATGCTGAGGGTGCTCATAATGGTTTGGAGGAAATCAGCTCGAGGAGTTGCGGCGGGGTGACGATGCGGACGCCCAACGTGGATGCGCCGGCGAAGTCGAGGACATTGAAGGTGACGAGGCAATCGGCACCGGCAGCCACCGCCGCCTCCAGCACCATGTCGTCATTTGGGTCGCGAAGCAGAGGTCGCCAGAGGAAATGGACCTTGTGAAGACTGGAGACGGAAATGAACCAATCGAGAAAGAGGGAGATCTCGGTGCTTGTTAGATGCGGGAAAAGTCCAGGTCGGCTGGCGACGTCATCGTATTCGAATGCCAGCGGCGCGGTCACTGCAGGTCGAAGCACTCCTGACTGCACGAGGCCAAGCAGTCGAAATGAGGCCCCGGAGGAGGACTTGAGGGAAGAAATGATGACGTTGGTATCGAACACAACCAGCACTTTGGTATGATGGGCGATACCAAGATTTTGTCAAGCGCTCGCGGCATCCGAAGCTCCATGAGCCATTCCGCCGCAACCCCGCCTCCCCAGAGAACAAATGCTCTGACAAACTATTGCTTCCTTCCATTGACATCCCATCCGGATTTTCAGCCCTCTGAAACTACTGCCCTGGGGGGCATTCCCCGCGCCTCCCGGCGATGAGCAACCAGCCGCCTCACCATGGCCACCCGTTGACCGCCCTCTTCATACGGAGAAGGGGATTGCATCCCCTTGGCAGAGGCTGGGCGATTCGCTGGCCTTGTGCGAAACAAATGCTCTGGCAAACTATTGGATCGCGATCACCTGGGGATCCCAAACCCGGTTGTTAATCATACTACCCATGAAAATCGATATAGAAGAATATAAGTGCTTGGTTGATTTCATCGTCTCCCATCAAGGTTCTTTCAACTATATAATGAATTCTTTTCAGGCTGGCGAATGAAGCAACTCAGCAGCAGCCAAACTAAATGGTTTGACTGACGAACAAAAGAAGTCCGTTCTTGAAGTCATGCAGGCTGCATCAGAAGTAGCAACGCATGATGTGCTTGTTTGCTTGACCGAGCAGCAGGTGACGTTTGTCAGTGATGGGGTGAATCTTCCCGACTGCCCATTTGGAAACACCTTTTCCCAAGATTGGGCGGGTAGAGTACAGCAGCTTGCTTGGCCTGATGAGGAATGACTCCCCTCCCAGCTTGTTGCGAAGCTCTTCGGCTCTTAAAACAGATGCTCTGACAAACCATTGTGTTTGAAATGCGGAATCAAATCAAGTGGCCCGCCAAAATTGCCACCAGCGTTTATGTTTCACACGTTGTTCCAGTGGCTCGTCGCTGCGATCTTCTGCAAGAAAGCAAAAGTAGCAGCGCCCCTTCCATGGAAGGGTGTCTTCTTGATCAAGTGGGATGCCACATCTCCGGCAGGGCGAACCCTTTTTTTGCTCCCACCACCGCGGGCAATCCTCTTCCGGGTGATTTGGCGAGGGAAAGTAAAATGGCACGTCAAATTTGATAGCCAAGTCACCTCCGGATTTTGCCGCAATCCCTGCCTCAGGCCAAGGTGGCACCTGTCCATTGAAAATGCGAATGTCTCCCAATGAGGATTCGAACAGAACGCTGTCTTCAAATCCGGGCCAATTGTCGGACTTCAGGATCGCCGTCAAAGCGATCCTCCAGCCGTGCGAATCTCCGTACCAACGTGCTTCAAATGCCACCGGAGCACGGGGGAGCGCGGCAACCTTGGCGCTGATTTCTTCAAGTGTGGGGATCATTGCTTCATTGCCATGGCAGCGTTTGGGATCAGGCGACGGCGAGCGGGAAGCGTTGATGAAACGCCAGATGCAAAACGAGTCGTTGCCTGCATCCGATTTGTTCGGATTCCTGTGTTCGTGTGGAGCATTTTCTTCGGTCTTCGGGAGCGTGGCTTCACGGAGTTCTCTGAAACGTTCGGATGAGGAGATCAGCACAGTCCATGACATGCTTCGCCCGTGGGTCGTCCTGTAACCGATGATCTACGAAAACGGTCAAGACTGCGATGTGGCCTCCGAGTCCAAGATACCAGCAGTGGATGGTGTCCCTTGGGTCCTCCGAACTTGCCTTGCGGGTGCGGAAAAGAAACTTCTCGCCGATCACCTCGTGCTGTTCGCCGGCCTTTTCGGCCATTTCCGGAATCTCTCGCTCTGCAACTTGCCGCACTTCTTCTCCGTTGCGATAAACGCTCGTGACTGAGCAGCGAAGGGTGGCCAGGTCTGTGTCCGGTGCATGGGCGACCAGAGTCCCATTGCCGTTGCGGAAGTCGAGATCGCTGAAAATCTCAAACTGCACATGATCCAGATGCAAGGTGCGATTCATCTTTTGGCCGTAGCAACGATTAGCTTTAGGAGGAAAACGAAACCACGAATGAACGCCAATACACGCGAATTTTCAATGATTTATGTGAATCAGGCGGTTCATCATAAGGGCGAGCGCTTTGGTTCCCGTCATTCATTCATTTCCAGTATTTTATTGGCGTTCATTCGCGTTCATTCGCGGTTTCTAGGATTAGATGTGGCAAAACGGTTGAAGGAGGTCCAGAGCGAAACGAACTCCCGACGATCTCCGCCATTGCAACCTCTGAATTGTTATCTGATCTGTTGACGATTGAATTCGGCCTTGAGATCCCTGGCCACTTTTCGGGACCGTGCAAACCAGACGGCACAAACCACAACACCAATCACTCCGATTGCAATTCCTATAGGAAGGGCCTGAGGATTCTCTTTTACAATTGTCTGCATCAGTGACTTTAGTCCTCTATGTCTACCGGATATCCTCACCCCTCTCGAGGCATCCGACTTCGCGGCCCACAACAAGAATGGGACTGCTACCGAGATGAGTATTCCAATCATTGGTGTTTTGAGCTTCTGGTGGGCAGCAGAGACCTGCTCTTCCGTGACGGAGAAATCCCGGCTTCCTGCCGATCTCGAAACCGAAGCGGGTGCCACAGTCCTTGAGTTTAGACTCGAAGCCACCAAGAGTGTCGATGCAGGCACCCAATCAGAGCTGCCTTCAGGGCAAATCAGTTCGCTCTGCGCAACCTGGCCAGACGTCACTAACTGCTTCATTTGGTCGGCGGAGTATGGGCCGTGGTTCTGGCCGTCCCTATATAGATAGTAGTTGATCATCGACGTCACGGGCGTCCGGTTGTAACTAAAACAAATCCAATTGGTTAGAATCTTGATTCATGAAGGTTCTGTGGTCGATTTCCGTAAGTAGCTCATTTAGAGGCACTTTCTCGAACGGATGAACGCTCAAAACCTGCAAAGTTCTGTGGAGTGTACCGGGCAGCTTGAGCTGCTTGTGGAGGATGGCGATCATCAGATAGGTGCAGATCGCGACCCATATCTGG
>JAIXPW010000035.1 GCA_027485995.1 Verrucomicrobiaceae bacterium | reverse complement strand
GTCGAGCAGGCCTTCGAATACCTCCAGAAGAAGGCGTTCCGCATCTCGATCATGGACAAGGGTGTCCGCGCCGACGGTCGCTCGATCGGTGACCTTCGCCCGCTTTACGGTGAAGTCGGCACCCTGCCACGCGTGCACGGTTCCGCCATTTTCGCCCGTGGAGAAACCCAGGCCCTCGCCATCACCACCCTCGCCCCAGCGGACGAGAAGCAGCACTTCGACAACTACGCCGGTGGCGAAGACGAGAAGCGCTTCATCCTCCACTACAACTTCCCTCCCTTCTCGGTCGGTGAGTGCGGCCGCATGGGTGGCATCAACCGTCGTGAAATCGGCCACGGATCGCTCGCTGAGCGCTCCATCGAGCCAGTCATTCCGGACGAGGCCGATTTCCCTTACGCCATCCGCGTTTCCTCGGAAGTCATGGAGTCAAACGGTTCCACCTCGATGGCTTCCGTGTGCGCAGGCACCATGGCGCTCCTCGATGCCGGTGTCCCGCTCATCCGCCCGGTCGGCGGCATCTCCGTTGGCCTCGTCACCGAGAACAACGAAGACGGCTCGATCAAGGCGCACAAGATGCTCCTCGACATCATCGGTTCCGAAGACTTCTACGGCGACATGGACTTCAAGCTCTGTGGCACCGACGAAGGCGTCACCGGCTACCAGCTCGACCTCAAGCTTCCGGGCCTCCCGCTTTCCATGCTGGAAGAAGCGATCCACATCGCCAAGGCCGGCCGCACCAAGATCATTGCCAAGATGGCCGAGTCGATCGTCGATCCAAAGGCCCTCAGCCCACACGCTCCGCGCATCGTTTCCGTCAAGATCCCGGCTGACCGCATTGGTGAGCTCATTGGACCTGGCGGCAAGAACATCAAGGGCATCCAGGCCGAGTCCGGCGCCGAGATCAACATCGAGGACGACGGAACCGTTCACATCTACGCCTCCAAGCAGGAAGGCCTCGATCGCGCCAAGTCGATGATCGAGCGGATGTTCCAGGAGATCGAAGTCGGCAAGTTCTACACCGGCAAGGTCGTCAGCATCACCGCCTTCGGAGCCTTCATGGAAGTGCTCCCCGGCAAGGACGGACTCGTTCACGTGTCCGAACTCGCCGAAGGCCGCACCGAAAACGTCGAGGACGTCGTCAAGAAGGGCGACGTCATCACCGCCAAGTGCGTGGGTGTCGATGAAAAGGGCCGCGTGAAGATGAGCCGCAAGGCCTGGCTCCGCGAGCAGAAGGCCGAAGCCGCCGAGGCTCCAGCCCAGGGCTGATCTCTCCGAAATGGATTCCCAAGGCCGACGCCCTGCAAAGGGTGTCGGCCTTTTTGGCTTTCAGGCGAGGGGTCTCCCGAGATTCAGGATGGAGAATCCCGAAGCAGAGTTTGGGAGAAAACGCTACCAATGCCTGATTGGGACCCTTGGCTTTACGTCCCCTTGTCTTCTCACTGCAACTATAACTATAGTAGCAATTCCTCGCTGGGCCTTTCGATCCCATCCTCAGGCAGTGGAACTTGAAATGGATGCAGCCCGGCCCCGTTGCCGAGAGCACGCCAGCTTCCTTGCCATTCAAAAGCAGACATCTCAGATCATCCATGTCCTACACTGCTCGATGGACTTCACCCACGATCCGGCACGCGATGTATTGCGGGATTGAAACACCGGCCTCTCATCGCCTTCTTGAGAAGGTCTCGAAATCGCAACGTGGCTTCTATTTCAACGCCACGAACAGCCCATCAAACTCCACGCAGACACGGTCATTCTCAACGACCTCGACCTGGAGGCGGATGGCGGCCTTGCCGGTGCTTTGGAACTTCGTGAGGAAGGCATCCAGAACCTGATTGGTGGGCGGTCGTGCAGTGGCGCGGATCGACTGGCGGACCGGGTGCCGATAGCGGATGCGGCTGGAGCGGACGACGATGTGGGCGCTGCGGTCGCCAAGTTTCAACCACAGCAGGCCATATCCCGCGAGGGTGGCGAGGGCGCTGAGGCTGCCTCCGAAAGCCGTGCCGAGGTGATTGTGGTTCGCCGCGAGCGGGGCGGCGAGGGTGAGGCCACTGTCATCGAAGGACTCCACGGTCACGCCCATGGCCCGGGTGAGCGGGATCTGGTCGTGGAAGTAACGCTCGGTTTCCTTCAGCAGTTCGGCCTCGCTCATCGGCTCAGCGGGTTTCGATCAAGGCCTCGTTCGGATCCTGCCAGGTGGGATCGTGGGCCTTGGCGTAGTTGAAGAGCTGGCGGTGGAGGTATTCGACGAAGACTTCCTGCTGGGCTTTCTCCAATCGCTCGAAGATGGCGATGTTCAGTGCGCGTGCGATCTTCTGCATCAGGTGCAGGGTGAGCTGCCGACCCTTGCGGGCCTTCTGGACCTGCTTGTGGTTGAGCTGCTCGGGCGAGGCCTCGACGAGTTGGTGGTTGGTCAGCTTCCAGCGGTCCATCAGGACATCGAATGGCTGCGGTCCGTGGTCGCGGGTCGGTTCTTCCATGCCCCGGATGTAGGGGGATCGCCCGCGCTTGCCAACCCCGGAGAGCGTCATTCCCGATTCCCGCCGGATCGATCAATCGCCGCGAGCCAGCAACCACAGCAGGTCGGAGAGGCGGTTGAAGCAGCGGCGGACCGACTCCGGGACGGCTTCGCCGGATTCGTGGAGCTTGAGAACGGTTCGCTCGGCCCGACGGGTGATGGCGCAGGCGAGGTTCAGGGCAGCGAGCCCGGGTCCGCCTTTCGCGCCAGGGCGCGACCATCCGCGACTGAGTCCGTGCTCGGCTTCCACGCGGATGATCTGCTGCTCCAGCCAGGCCAGGTCCTCCTCACGAATCGCGGCGTAACCTTTTTCCGCATAGCGGGCCTCGTCCTCGGGCAGGCAGGCAAGCTGGCCCATGAGGGCAACGAGACGCTCCTGGATCGTGTCGATCAGCGCGATCATGGACTCCGAAAGTCCTGAGGCACGGGCGAGGCCGAGGGCGGAGTTCAGTTCATCGACGCTGCCAAGCGCCTCGACCCGCAGCGAGGTCTTCGAGATTCGTCGGCCGAAAAGTAGGTCCGTTTCGCCGTCGTCGCCGCGCTTCGTGGTGATGCTCATGCCCGTCTATGGCGTGGATTCAGGGAAAGGTCAAAAGTTGGAAAGCGGCCTTCGACTTTCGGTGGCGGGGCTTCTAGTCTGGAGTCCATGAAACTGGCGCGACTGGGAGACGGCCCGGAAATTTTCCACACCCTGCAGGGCGAAGGCGTGAGCGCCGGCCTGCCTGCGGTGTTCGTGCGATCGTCGCGATGCAATCTGCACTGCCACTGGTGCGACACCGACCACACCTGGAATTTCGAGGGCACCCCGTGGAGCCATGAGAAGGACGCCATTCCCGGCTATGCCAAGCATCGCAAGCAGGACGTCACCTACGAGATCTCACCGGAAGCCATCGCGGAAAGGGTCGCTGGCTATCCATGTCGGCGGGTGGTCTTGACCGGAGGAGAGCCACTGATCCAACAGGAGGGATGGATGGGCCTGATCCGCGCGCTGCGGAGCATGGATCCGGCATACGTCTTCGAAGTGGAAACCAACGGTACGCTGGCCCCTGACGCGGAATTCGCAGCGGCGGTGGACCAGTTCAACGTTTCCCCGAAGCTCGCGAACTCGGGCATGGACGCCGCCTTCCGCCTGAAGCCTGATGCGCTCAAGGCGCTCGCCTCCACCGGCAAGTCCTGGTTCAAGTTCGTGCTCACCGCACCCGGAGATCTGGAGGAAATTGAGTCGATCGCCGCGCTCGTCGCGATCCCGAAGAACCGGATCCTGCTGATGCCGGAGGGTCGGACAGTCAGGGAACTGGATGCCGCCTCCGCCTGGCTGGCCGATCTTTGCCGGGGAAATGGCTACCGTTTCTCCGACCGGCTGCACGTCCGGCTGTGGGGCGACAAGCGCGGAGTCTGATCGCAGGATTGCCTTTCATTGAAAAATCGCGCAACTTGCCCGGGCGACCGGGGTTCCTCCCGTGAATCTAGCCCCTCCCGCCATGAACCGCCCCTCACTTCCCGATGAAGATTCATTGGAATCCGATGCAGTCTGGAAGCTTCTCGACGAAGCTCGCCCGGTCGTCGCGAGCCCGCGTTTCGCCGACAATGTGATGCGGGCGATCCGTCTGGAAGAGGCTCCGGCTCCCTGGTGGAAGCGCTTTGCCCTGCCGCTTTCGCTCGGTGGATTAACTGCCGCCACGGCAGCCATTGCCTTGACCGTGCATGCTGTTTTCTTCGTCGCGCCCGCCGTCAATACCGAGGTCGCCAAGGTCATCCCGCCAGTGGTTTCCTTCGAAGGCGTTCAGGAAGCAGCCGACTCGGAAGTGCTCGTGGCCGCCGCCGATCATCTCGACAGGTTCAGCGACACGGAACTGGTCAGCATGATCGAGTTCTAAGGGCTTTTCAGATTCCATCCGGCCCGGCAGCGTCTCGGCCGTGTCAAACGGACTGATTTTTGATCTCGATGGAACCCTCGTGGATTCGCTGCGCGGAATCGCGACCTCTTTGAACCTCGCGCTCGCCGACCTGGGAAAGCACACACACACGGCGGAGGCGGTTCGCCGTTTCATCGGAAACGGAGCCCGCGAGCTGGTCACCAAGTCCCTCGGCCCCGGAGCGACGGAGGAGGAGATCGCATCTCTTGAGGCCGCCTTCAAGATCCACTACGCGGCGAACTGGGCTGCCGGGACCGACATTTACCCCGGCGTGCCCGAGATGCTGAAGCGCCAGTCTGAGGCCGGGCATCGATTGGCGGTGCTCTCCAACAAGCCGCACGACTTCACCGTCGAAATCGTTCGCCATCTTTTTCCCGACATCGCCTTCGCGTCTGTCCTCGGCCAGCGCGCCGAAGTGCCACGAAAGCCCGATCCGGCCGGAGCCCTTGAAATCGCCGCTGCCCTCGGGCTCGCACCCGCCGCCTGCGTGATGATCGGGGATTCCACCATCGACGTTGAAACCGGATCCCGCGCCGGGATGTACACTGTCGCCGTCACCTGGGGCTACCACGACACAGGTGCCCTCCTCGGGGAAAGGCCCGACGTGGTGGTCGATTCGATCGACGAACTGGAGCGGATGCTTCCGTGACCCGACAAAAAAGCGGGCGATCAGAAGATCTCCGACCGCCCGCCCAAAACACTTCCCGAAAAACCATCAGGCTTCCGCCGCCAGCGCGCCGACCGGCTTCGGCATCGGCTTTTCCTTCTTGCGAAGGGCACGACGCATCTTCGTCAGCGCCGAATTCTGAAGCTGCCGGATGCGCTCGCGGGTGACGCCGAACTCGCGTCCGACTTCCTCCAACGTGAGTGGCTTCTTGCCGGTGAGACCGAAGCGTTCGTCAATGATCTGACGCTCGCGCTGGTCGAGCACCGAGAGCAAGCCATCGAGCTGGCCCTGCAGATTCTTGTCGGAGAGCATCTCGAACGGACTTGATGCACGCTCGTCGCCGATGATTTCACCATACTCGGTGGCCTCACCTTCGTTGATCGGCGCATCCAGCGAGGTCGGACGCTGCGAGGCTTGGCGAAGCATCGCCAGCTTGCGGCGTGGCAGACCGATTTCATCGGCCAATTCCTCCTCGGTGGGCTCGCGACCGAGCGCTTCTCCCAGGATCGTGGAAATGCGGCGCATCTTGGCGATCTTGTCGACCATGTGGACGGGCAGGCGGATCGTCTTCGACTGGTTGGCCAAGGCGCGCTTGATCGACTGCTTGATCCACCACGCGGCGTAGGTCGAGAGCTTGCCACCCTTTTCCGGATCGAAACGTTCCACCGCCTTCATCAGACCGATGTTGCCTTCCGAGATCAGGTCGGAAATTGGAAGCCCGTAGTTCGAGTAGTCCTGGGCGATTTTCACCACCAGGCGGAGGTTGGCGCTGATCATCTGGGAACGCGCCGCCTTGTCGCCCTTCTTGATGCGGTTGGCCAGGGAGACCTCCTCTTCGGGGGTCAGCAGTGGCGTCTTGGAAATCTCCCTCAGGTAAAGCTTGAGGCTGCTGTCGGATTCGTAGGCCATGGTCGTGATGACTGGGGTTATGGGTAGAACGCCCGAGGGATTAGAATTATTCTAATTTTCTTTGGGATTTCTTTGTCTCTACCTTGTAATTACGTAAAATGCCAGATTTCGCCCATCAACTCAATGGGAATTTGGTGGCTGTTTTGTAAACAGCAAACGCTGTGCCCTCACTCCTAAGTTCCGCAAATCGCTTATTTCCAGGCACTTGATTTTCCAGATCGAAATCATGAATCATGCAGGTAGCCATTCTGTCGTGCAAACCGCGCCATTTTGTCCGGCAAGTGCGACATTCGAGGAGAAGCTGTCCTCCCACCTCCCGGATTCTGCCAATCCCGTTCCAAATTGATGATCATGCGTGAAAGTTCGAATGCGGTCTCCAGTATCGCGGGATCAAGAGCCAATCAGCCTTCCACCAACTTGAACCCACCGCCATGATTCCAATGATCCGCCACTGCCGTTCCGTCTCCCTTGCCATTTCCTGCCTCGTGATGCCCTTGACCGCTGCCGAGGAGACTGAAAAAGGATTCACCCCGCTGTTCGATGGAAAGAGCCTGACCGATTGGAAGGCCTCGGGAAATCCGGAGGCATTCAAGGTCGAGGACGGCGCCATCGTGACCCAGGGCGACTGCTCGCATGCCTTCTATGTCGGCAAGTTTCAGAACGCCAAATTCGCCAACTACGAACTGCGTCTCGACGTGATGACCCGTGAGCATTCAAACGGTGGAGTCTTCATCAACACCGAGTTCCAGGAAAAGGGCTGGCCGGCCAAGGGCTATGAAATCCAGGTCAACAACACCCAGTCCGACTGGAAGAAATCCGGCGGAGTTTACAACTTCCAGGACAACAAGGTGCCGCTCAAGGACAACGAGTGGATGCACTACGTGATCCGCGTGGAAGGCGGCAAGGTGGTCGTCACCATCGACGGCAAGGAGATTTCCAACTTCACCCCGAAGGAGGGCGAAAGCCGCCTCACCAAGGAAGGCGGCGCGATCGCCCTCCAAGCCCACGACAAGAACAGCACGGTGCTTTACAAGAACATCCGCATCAAGCCGCTGGACTGAACGATCTGTTAGAAAGGCCTCCACGCCGCCTCGGTGCCTCAAGGTGTCAGGCGGCGTCTACATATCCGGACGGCAACCCTATCGGCAATCTTGAGATCGACTCCGATTGGATGCTCTGCTTGCATGGGCAGACCCATGGGAAACTCCCGTTCACTGGTTCTGATTTTGATTTCCGTCATGCGCTTCGCAACGGCGGACTCGTGCGCCCATGATTCGACGGATGTCGCCATCGCAAGGATCACGAGTGAGATTTCGAAAGAGCCCGAAGAAGCCCGGCTTTATCTCGATCGCGCCAGCCTTCACCTCGAGCACGGCGACTGGAAGGCCAGTCTCGCGGATCTTGATCGGGCCGACCATTTCGCGAAATCCGATCTCGGACTGGACCGCATGCGGGGTCGGGCTTTCGCGCTCGGCGGGAAATGGAAGGACGCCGTCAGGGTGTTGGACGCTCACCTGAAATCGCATCCCTCGGATGCCACCGCATGGGCGGAAATGGCCCATGTCCGCGAGGCCCTCGGGCAGCTCACCATCGCAGCGGAGGATGGCCAGCGTGCCATCCAGCTGATGCCACATCCCGAGCCTGATGCCATTGTCGAGTGCGCGGATCTTTTGCGAAAGGCAGACCGCGACGACGAGGCGATCACGCTGCTCGACCGGGCTCCGCATTTGCCAGTGATCGTTGATCGTGCCATCACGATCGACCTTGCCCACGCCCACCACGATTCCGCCCTGCGCAGGATCGATGCCCTGATCGCCGTGACCAAGGTGCAGGAGCCCCTGCTTGCAAAACGTGCGTCAATCCTCGCCCAGGCAGGTCGTCGCGACGATGCCATCTCCGCGTGGAGCAACTTGTCCGAGCGTTTGGGGAAACTTCCTCCAGAGACCCGCCAAAGCCAGGCGATGCTGACCCTCGCCAGCCAATGCGATCAGGCGCTCGATGCCTTGCAACAGACCTCCCACCACCCATGAGCATGAAAGCCATCGTTCTTTCAGTCATCTTGCTGTCCCAGCTGATCCGGGCCCAGGTCAGCTTCACCGGGGCGGATTACACCCAGAACTTCGATTCGATGGGATCCAGCGGCACCACGGCCCCGGCCGGTTGGTCGTTCTATGGGCAGCTCGGAGGAGGAAACTCAACCTGGTCGGACGTCACCGGAATCCCCGCCTTGGCAGTGAGCGGAGGAACGGCAGGGACACTGACCGCGAGCACCACCTTCACCAGCAGCAGCGACTCGGCCGGCTGGAACTATGCCCTGCCGGCCAGCACGACGGATCGGGCGCTGGGCACCGCACCGACTACCGGGCAAGGAGTCGTTCTCCAGCTCGCGCTCACCAACAACACCGGCTCGCCAATCTCCTCCATCCGCATCGGCTACGACATCCGCCGATTCACCGCCGCCACCAACCAGCTTCCGGGCTACTGGCTGTTCTACAGCAACGACAACGGTACCACCTGGACCAATGCCTCGACCCTCAATCCGACCACCACCACGGTGCCCAACACCGTCGGCGTCACCACCGTCCCCGTCACCCTGATCGCGCTTTCAACCCCGTGGACGAACGGCTCCCAGCTCCGGCTCCGCTGGGTCGATGACAACGCTTCGGAAACCTCACCCGACCAGATCTACGGGCTCGACAATGTCACCTTCGGCATCACCAGCGGACAGCCGCCACTCGTCAGCTTGACCTCGCCCGCCGTGGCCAGCGCCTACGTCTCGGGAAATGCGATCGCGCTCGCCGCCAGCGCGAGTGATCCGGATGGAAGCGTCAGCAAGGTCGAGTTCTTCCAAGGCGCCACCCGGCTCGGCGAGGACACGTCCGCGCCCTTCGGTTTCACCTGGTCCGGCGCGGCTGTCGGCACCTACTCCGTCACTGCCAAGGCCACTGACAATCTTGGAAACACCACTTCCTCCGGACCGGTCACTGTTTATGTCAACGCCAGCTCTGGCAGCGGCAGCCTTTCCCGTGGGCCCTATCTCCAAAAGGCCGCCGAAAACCGGATCACGATCTGCTGGCGGAGCAGCCAGGCCATCGTCGGCCGCGTCCGCTTCGGAAACAGCCTGTCCTCGCTCACCAGTTCCGTCGATGACTCTGCCGCCACGACCGAACATGAAATCGATCTCACCAATCTAACAGCCAACACGTCCTACTTCTACAGCATTGGCTCGGCCTCCGACACCTTGCTCGGCGATGCCACCACCACCTTCACCACACCACCCGCCAGCGGCACTCCCCAGGCCACCCGCATCTGGGTCCTCGGAGACGCCGGCACCGGCACCAGCAATCAGACCAACGTCCGCAACGCCTTCTACACCTGGACCAGCAGCGTCACTCCGAAGCTCGTGCTCGAACTCGGCGACAACGCCTACAACTCCGGACTCGACAGCGAATTCCAGGCGAAGGTCTTCGACATCTACGGCAGCCTCATGCGCAAGGTGCCGTTCTGGTCCTGCCTCGGAAACCACGAGACCGCCCAATCCACCACCTATGTGAACAGCTACCCGTATTTCTCGATCTACTCGCTCCCGACCAACGCCGAATGCGGTGGCGTGGCTTCCGGCACCGAACACTACTACTCGTTCGACTACGCCAACATCCACTTCATCTGCCTCGACTCGATGACCGCAAGCCGCTCACCCACCGGAGCCATGGCGACGTGGCTCACCAGCGATCTCGCCGCCAACACCGCCCGCTGGACCGTCGCCTTTTTCCACCATCCCCCGTACACAAAGGGATCGCACGATTCCGACACCGAGACTCCCCTCATGGAAATGCGCGCCAACCTGCTTCCCATTCTCGAGCAGGGCGGAGTCGATCTCGTCCTCAGCGGCCACAGCCACAGCTACGAGCGCAGCTACCTGCTTGATGGCCACTACGGCATCTCCTCCACCCTGACCGCCGCGATGAAGAAGGACGCCGGCGATGGCCGCCCTGCGGGAAATGGCTCCTACGTGAAACCTCTAACAGGTCCCCGCGACCACTTCGGCGCGGTCTATGCCGTGCCCGGATCCTCCGGCCAGATCAGCGGCGGCAGCCTCGATCATCCCGCCCATTTCATCAGCCTCAACCAGCTCGGCTCGCTCGTCGTCGACGTGGATGGAAACCGCCTCGACGCCACCTTTCTTCGCGACAATGGAGCCGTCGGCGACACCTTCACCCTCGTCAAACAAGGAGCCGCCGATCACGACAATGACGGGGTCGCCGATGCCTTCGAGCTGGCCTGGGGAATGAACCGCTTCGATCCTTCAGACGCCACTCTTGATATCGACCACGATGGCCACCGCGCCCTCGCCGAATACCTGTTAGGCCTCAACCCCACCCGGTCCGATCGCTTCGCTTGGACCACCAGCCGCAGTGGAAACAACCTCATCGTGAGCTTCCCCACCCTGCCCCAGCGCACCTACCGGGTGTACTGGAGCAACGATCTGCTCTCGTGGAGTCCAGGCTCCGCGGTGATCAGCGGCGACGGCAACATGAAGCAATGGACCGACGACGGAACCATCACTGGCTCGGCCCCTGGCGCCTCCAGGAAACGCTTCTACCGGGTCACCGTTTCGAACGGGCCCTGAGGCCTCACTTCGCGGCAGGCTGCTTCTCCTCCTCGGGCTTGGGGGCCTTCTTGCCGGTGATGGCCTTGTAGGCGGCCGCAGCCATTTCGCCGGCACCTTCCGCGTTCGGATGGACCCGGTCAGGCAGCAACTGCGGCTTGTCTTCAAGAGCCTTGTGCATGTCGATGACGCCGAGGTTCATGTCCTTCGCGATCTGATCGACGCGCTTGATCCACTCCTGGAGATTCTTCTCGTTGATGCCGTAGTTGCCAGGCTCCGGAACCGGGCAGGGACGGCAGATATAAACACGCGGCTTGCTCTCAAGCACCTGGAACGACTTCACCAGCTCGGTGTAGTCCGCCACGAACTCCGACTCGAACTTCCAGTTCTGCGGCTTGGTGTCGTTCGTGCCCAGCATGATGATCACCACGTCCGGGCTGAAGGCGAGGGCATCCTTGTAGGCCTTTTCGATCCAATAAGGATGATCGCCCTTCTTCAGCAGCGTGCGACCGCTGACTCCGAAATTGCCGACCTTCCACTTGTCACCGAAAAGGCCCTGAAGCTGCGCCGGATAGGATTTCCCCGGGCCCGCTCCCGATCCCTGGGTGATACTGTCACCGACGCAGGCCACCTTCACCGACTCCTTGTAGTCGGAGGGCTTGATCGGCGACATCGGATCGGCACCAAGGAGCGAGGGCGCCAGCAAGCCGGCGAGGAGTAGGATTCGGGTTTTCATGATGCCGGAATCTGATTCCGCAGCGCTCAGGCTGTCCAGCCCGCAAGCCCGTCTGGCTCGACATTCTGCGTTTCGAAGGAAAAACTTACCCCGTGCGCGCAATCGTTCTCCTCCTTCTCGCCACCGCCTCCTTTGCTGCGGCCCTCCCCGATCGCTTTCTCTCTGCGAAGGGAAATACCTTCCAGGTCCCCTCCGGAAAAACCCTCCAGCTCCGTGGGGTCAATCTCGGCTGCTGGCTGATCATGGAGCCCTGGATGTGCCCGATGGACTCCTCAGGCCTGAAGGATGAAGGCAGCGCCCGCGACCTCCTCGAAAAGCGCTTCGGCAAGGCCGCCGCCGAGGGCCTCATCCAGGACTGGCAGGAAAGCTGGTTCGACGAATCCGATCTCGACCGCATCGCCGCCCTCGGGCTCAACGCCGTCCGCCTTCCGATCTGGTATCGTAACCTCCAGACCGAAGACGGCCAGTGGCTGCCGGATGGCTTCAAGCGCATCGATTGGTTCGTCGCCGCCGCCTGGAAACGCGGCATCTACACCATCCTCGACCTCCACGGCGCGCCCGGCGGCCAGACCAAGGGCGAAAGCACCGGCCGCATCCGCCCGAAAGCCGAGCTCTGGAACAACGAAGCCCACCTCGCCCGCACCACCGCCATCTGGCAGCGCATCGCCACCCGCTATCGTGGCAACCCCGCCGTCGCCGCCTACGACCTCCTTAATGAACCCTCTGACGCCCCCTCGCTCGGCACCCTCTGGTCCACCTACGATCGCCTCTACCGCGCCATCCGCGAGATCGACCCCGATCATGTCATTTCCGTCGAAGGCTGCATCAACACCCGCGTCGGCGAGAAGAACATCGGTTGGGGCTGGGATGCACTTCCCCATCCCGATCTCTTCGGATGGAAGAACATGCTCTATCAACTCCACCACTATGAGTGGGACTGGAACAATCTCGACAAACAGAAGCGTGGCATCGATTTCCATGTCTCCGAGTGGAACAACCACAAATCTTTTGGAATCCCGGTTTACATGGGCGAGTTCAATCCCATGGCCCAGGAACAGGCCTGGGGTCATGCTCTCGGAAAGCTGACCGAGTCCGGCTTCAGTTGGACCTTCTGGACCTACAAGGCCACCCACGGCACCGGTTCCGATAGCTGGGGACTCTACAATCCCATCAAGAAACCCGCCGCCCCCAACCTCGCCACCGACGATCTCGAAACCATTCGCTCGAAATGGCGCGCCAACGGCACCGGCCAGCACTACGCGCTCAATCCGATGATCCAGAAAACCCTTTCCCAGCTGCCGCCTCTTTCAAAGTGACTTCAGAAGCTGCGGGCCTCCGCCTCCAGCCGATCCTTCCACGCCCTGGCCTTCGCAGCGTCCTTCCTCGACCACTGCTCGACGACGAACGCGATCGACTCTTCCCTTAACTCCCCCTTCGGCATCGCCTCCACCCACGCCGCTGCGGCTTCAGGATCGGACGATGCCCGACGCTCCACTTCGGCCAGCACCTTGTCCGCCTCCGTTTGAACGACCGGCTCCTCCACCGGCGGCACGTACGGCGGCACCGGGCTTCCATCCGGCATCCGGGAAATCAGCTCCTCCACCGACGGCAAGTCCGCAGGTGGCTTGGCCCGACCGGAGACCTTCATCGTCGAGGCCAGATCCTCGACCTGCTTCGCGGCCCCCCCCGCTTCGGTCCCCTTGGCAGGCACCGTTCCCGTGTTCTTGTTCGTCGAAGTGCCTGCCGACGTTTCAGTGGCGGGCGTCCCTGAAACGGCAGGCTTGTCCTTCGAGACCACATTCCAGATTACGAACACCGCCGCCAAAGCCAACGCGGCCACGCCTCCGTAAAGCTGCTTCCGTGAGGAACTCGATTCGCCTTCAACCGCTTTCATGGCCGGATGCTAACCCCGCTTTCCCGATTGGGAAATTTCAAATTCATCCTGCTCCAAGTTGCCATCCCGCTTGATCGACACCCTCCACCTGCCACCTTCCCCGGCATGGAACAAAGACGACTCGGAAAAAGCGGACTCGTGGTCAGTGAAATCTGCATGGGCACCATGACCTTCGGCCTCCAGACCGATGAAGCCACCGCCCACCGCATCCTCGACCGCTGCCTGGATTCCGGCATCGATTTCTACGACACCGCCGAGGTCTATCCCGTCCCGCCCTCCGCGGAAACCGTCGGCCGCACCGAGGAAATCTTAGGCCGCTGGATGAAGACCAAGACGCGCGATGGCATCATCCTTGCCACCAAGGTCACCGGTGCCGCCCATGGCTGGTTCAATGCTCCCGTGCGGAATGGCAAGTGCGCGCTCGATCGCCGCCACATCCGCCAGGCCATCGAGGGCAGCCTGCGCCGTCTCCAGACCGACTACCTCGATCTCTATCAGGTCCACTGGCCGGATCGCGGCATGCGCGCCGAAGACACGCTCGAGCCCCTCCACGAACTCGTCCAGGAAGGCAAGATCCGCGTCCTCGGCACCAGCAACGAGAACAGCTACGGCCTCATGAAATCCCTCTGGACCAGCGAACAAAGGGGCATCAGCCGCTTCGACACCATCCAGAACAACTTTTCCCTCAACAACCGCCGCTTCGAGGACGAGCTCGCCGAAGTCTGCCGCCGCGAGCAGGTCAGCCTCCTGCCCTACAGCCCCCTCGCCGGGGGCGTTCTCAGCGGCAAATACAACGCCGGCATCCCCGATGACGCCCGCTTCTCCGGCTACCTGAAGAGCGACAGCCCGCGCCACCAGGCCATGGCCTCCCGCTTCATCAACGAACGTTCCCTGGCCTCCACCGCCCGCTTCCTCGCGATCGCCGAAACCGCTGGCCTCCACCCCGTCACCCTCGCCACCGCCTGGAGCAAGCAGCACGACTTCGTCGCCTCCACCATCGTCGGCGTCTCCCGCGAGGACCAGCTCGACCCCATCCTCGCCGCCGCCGGCCTCAAGCTCGATCCCGCCACGCTCGCCGCCATCGACGCCGTCTCGAAGGAGATCCTTTATCCGATGGGGTGAATCCATTGGCGAGCGACCAAGTGAAAGCCCCGGACCCACACGCAAATGACGACCGTGTCGTCGGCATGCCGCACCATTTCAAAACCGTTGATGAGGAATTCAGATCAGTGAGGACTATTTCTTCCTCCCCCGGCCCCTCGGATACTTGATGCCGCCTTTCGGTTTCTTTCCTTCATCGGTCTGTGGCCGACGGCCTTCCTTCAGGGCGGTGATCTGATCTCGGAGATGGGCGGCGCGTTCGAACTCCAGTCTTGAGGCGGCCTCGCGCATTTCCTCCTCCAGCTCGGCGAGGACTCGGACCTTGTCGTAAACGGCCTCGTCCTCCGCGACCATCGAGGAGTTGAGCTTGTCCGCATCCTCGCGCTGATGGGAGTAAACCTGGAGGCTTTCCTGCACCGCACGCTTCACGCTCATCGGCGTGATGCCGTGGAGTTCGTTGTGCTCCCGCTGGCGGGTGCGGCGGTATTCGGTGACGTCGAGCAGCTTCTGGATCGAGTCGGTGACGACATCGCAGAATAGATAACACTCGCCATTCAAATGCCGCGCGGCGCGACCGGCGGTCTGGATCAGGCTGGTTTCATTTCGAAGAAAGCCTTCCTTGTCGGCATCGAGGATGCAGACCAGCGAAACCTCCGGGAGGTCGAGGCCTTCACGCAGCAGGTTGATGCCGACCAGCACGTCAAAGGCCGCCGCACGGAGCTGGCGGAGGATTTCCACCCGCTCGACCGCATCGATGTCGGAGTGCAGGTAGCGGACCTTGAGCCCGGTGCCCAAAAGGTATTCGGTTAGATCTTCGGCGGTCTTCTTGGTGAGCGTGGTGACCAGCACCCGCTCGCCGCGTTCCACCCGCTGGCGGCAGAGTTCGATTGTCTCGTCGATCTGCCCACGCAGCGGCCGCATGTGGACGACCGGATCGAGTAGCCCGGTGGGCCGGATGATCTGCTCAATGATCAGCGGCGTGCCGCGTTTCTCCGGATCGAAGTCGCCGACGCTTTGATGACTGCCGCTGGGAACGATCTTCAGTTTCTTCAGGTCGATCAGCTTGTTGCCGCGCGAGTCCTTCTCGTTCACCGGGATGAAGGTCTTGTTTTCCGGTCGCGAGTTCACCACCTCGAAGGCCCCCGGCGTGGCAGTGACGTAGAGCCGCTG
>JAIXPW010000163.1 GCA_027485995.1 Verrucomicrobiaceae bacterium | reverse complement strand
TCAAGGCCGCAGCGAGAGGCTTCAGGAAGTTCTCGAACTATCGCACCCGGATCCTCTTCTACTGCGGTCGCCTGGACCTGCGACCGGAGGCCACCCACTAAATCGCGGGAAGAACCCATCTTTCTGGCGCATGACTCCGGAGCCGCCGAGAATGAACAACAACAGGCATGCCAGAGGGGTCGAGACCGGGAGGCTCCATCCATGGACGGGATCGGGCCGCTGCCCGTTTTTCGCTTTGGAGCCGCGATGCAACGCAGAATTGGCCTGATTTCAGGTCTTGATTCGCCGCGTCGTTGCGCCGTTGCGTGAGACCTCCTCTTCGGATCCTCCCAATGGAGTTGCGACATTCCTGTCGCAACAACCTCCCTTCTGGTCGAGAGGATGCTAGCCGAGACTCCGCGCGCGGTGCGACCGGTCTTGAAGAATGCCTATCTCGAAAATCTGCGGAACCTGTCGGTGGTCCCGGAGGAGGAGTGATTCAGGCTGGATTTGGTCTGGGATGAGCTACCATGGAGGCAACTTCATCCGCCATGTCCTCCGATCTGAACTTCATGCGTCGCGCCATCGAGCTTGCCCGTCACGGAATGTCGGGCGGGGCGGGAGGTCCCTTCGGGGCGGTCGTGGTGAGGGACGGAGTGATCATTGGCGAGGGTTGGAATCGTGTGGTAGGCACCAGTGATCCCACGGCTCACGGCGAGGTCACGGCGATCCGCGATGCCTGTGGGAAGCTCGGGCATTTCAGCCTGGAGGGCTGCGACATCTACACCACCGGCGAACCCTGTCCGATGTGCCTCGGGGCCATCCACTGGGCACGGATTTCCCGGATCTACTATGGATTCAGTATCGTGGACGCTGCGACCATCGGCTTCGATGACCGCGAGTTCTATCGCCAGTTCACGCTTCCGGCGGAGGAGCGGGACATTCCGAGCGCGCCCCTGGCTTCAGAGGAGGCCAAGGTGTTGCTCGGCGAGTACCTGAACCTGCCGGGCCGCGTGGCTTACTGAGCCGCGACCTTTTCGACCTTGCCGTTGGCGATGGAACGATAGATCGCCTCGATGACGAGCATGTCGCGGAGTCCTTCCTCGCCCGCGGGCTCGAAGGGCTTGTCGTTGAGGATCGCTTCGGAAAAGGCATCCATTTCCACGGCGAAGTGGTCGGTGGCAGGCGGATCCAGAGGGCGCTTTGGATCGCTGGTCCAGCCCTTCAATCCATCGTAGCTGTAGGCGGGCTCCATGCCGAAGCGGCCGCGTTCGGCGGTGGCGGTGAAGAAATTGCAACCGTTGAGATTGTAGGTGGTCATGCAGTTCGCGGTGCGTCCGGAGGGGAACTTCATCACCCAGTTGATCGTTTCATCGACCTCGGCGAACTTCACGGGATCGGTCTTGGTCTCGATCGCGCTGACTTCCGACGGCTCCTCGCCGATCAGGTAGCGGCAGGCCTGGAGGGCATAGACTCCGACGTCCATCAGGGCTCCGCCGCCCGCGAGGGCCTTGCGGAGACGCCATTGTTTCGGGTCGCCGGATTTGAAGCCGAAGGCGGCCTCGACGTGTCGGACCTCGCCGAAGACCTTCTCTCGGGCGAAACGGATGGCTTCGACATGATGGGGTTCGCGCTGGCAGCGGTAGCCGATCCCGAGCTGGCGCTTGGCGGTCTTGCAGGCCTCGATCATCCTGCGGCACTCGTCGGCGCTGTTGGCCATCGGCTTTTCGCAGAAGACATGCTTTCCGGCCTTGGCGGCGCGGATGACGAAGTCGCAGTGCATGCTGTTGGGCAGGACGATGTAGACGACGTCGATGGTCGGATCGTTGAGGATCGAGTCGAAGTTCTCGTAGTTGTAAACCTGCTTCTCGCTCAGCCCATACTGCTCGCGCCACTTCACGCCCTTGGCAGGAGTGCCGGTGACGACGGCGGAGAGCTTCGAAAACCGGCATTTCGCGAAAGCGGGAGCGATCTGGTTCGTGCTCAATGAACCGAGGCCGACAAGGGCCCAGCCAAGTTTGCGGGGTGATGGCTCTTCGGCGCGGGAAAGTCCGGCAGCCAGGGTGGCACCGAGGGCGGTCTTGAGAAAGGGACGGCGTTGCATGGGATCGGGTTTGTCTTGAAACGAAGTTGAAGACTTCGTCGCAAGTTCCAAGCCCGATCAGCCAAGGAGCCAAAGAATCGGGTTCGGCCAGACGCCGATCACCAGCACGGCCACCGTCAGGACGGCAACGGCGTAGCGGGTGATGGGAGGCAGCACGAGGGGCTTCGCATCGCTGGCAGCAGGCTGCCACCACATCGCGCGGATCGTCTTGAAGTAGTAGTAGAAGCCGGCGGCAGCGGCGACGAAGCCGAGGCCAACGCCCCACCAGAGCTGGGCCTTCACCGCGAGGGAGAAGACGAAGAATTTCCCGAGGAACCCGGCGGTCAGCGGCACCCCGGCGAGAGCGGCGAGGAGGATCGTGAGGGCGATGGCGAGCAGCGGGTTGCGCTTCCCGAGGCCATTGAAGTCCTCGATGCGTTCGCCATCGGCCTGAATGCGGATCTGGGCGAGCACGAAGAAGGTTCCGAGCGTCATCAGCAGATAGGTCGCGAGGTAGAACGACACGGCCTTGGCGGAGCCTAGCAGGTTCGCGGAGTCCGGGGCCCAAGCAGCCAGAGCGAGAAGCAGGAAGCCGGCGTGGGCGATCGAGGAGTAGGCGAGGAGGCGCTTGAAGTTCGTCTGCGGGATCGCGGCGAGGTTTCCGAAGAGCAGCGTGGCGCAGGCGAGGATCAGCAGGAGTCCGAGCACCTGGGTGCGGACCGGTGAGCCCTCTGCCAGGAACGGAGTGAGGAAACGGATCAGCAAGATGAAGCCGGCGGCTTTCGAGCCCACGGAAAGGAAGGCGGTGGTGGGGGTGGGGGCACCCTGATAGACGTCCGGGATCCAGACCTGCATTGGAACGGCACCGACCTTGAAGCTCATCGCGACCATCACGAGGGCGATGCCGAAGAGGAGGGGGATCGGGGATTGGAGATGATGGATCTTGGAGGGAAGATCAGAAAGATTCATCGTGCCGGTGCTTCCGTAGATCCAGGCGATGCCGTAAACGAGGAAGCCGGTGCTGAGGGCGCCGAGGATGAGGTATTTCACGCCAGCTTCCAGCGAGCCGACGTTGCGGCGCATGAAGGCGACAAGAATGTAGAAGGAGATCGTGACGAGTTCGAGTGCGACAAAGGCTCCCGCCAGATCCTTGGCCGAGGCCATCCACATCATCCCGGCGCAGGCGAAGACCGGAAGGGCGTAGAACTCACCGGTGCCAGCCTCGGAGCCGGGCTCCTCGGTGAACTTCGCGAGCACCGAGCGGAAGTCGACCGATAGCAGGACCACAAGCAGGGTCGTGAACAGGGCGAAGAGCTTGTAGAAGCGCGCGAGTCCTTCGAAGTGGTAGAAGTTCCAGAGCGGCCAGGAGGCCCACTCGGCTTCGGGTTTCTGGATCGGGCCGACGGCGAAGAAGGCCGCCACGATCAGACCAGTCAATCCAAGCGCCGCGGCCTTGCCGATCCAGGCTTTGGAGGTCTTGGACGAGAACGCCTCGGCCATGAGGAGGATCAGGCCTAGCGTGACGGTGAAAGCTTCTAGGAGGTAAGCGGGCATTGGAAGAGGAATGACTAATGACTAAATCTTAATGACTAATGTTAGAGGCTGATGACTGCGAAGAACTAGGTGTGTGGGTTCTGCAAATTCTTCGTTTAGTCATTAGGGCTTAGGAACTAGTCATTTCATTTCATCAGGTTGAGCAGCAGGTTCGGGTAGAGCCCGACAGCGAGCAGGGCCACCACCAGCAGCAGCGCCGGGATTTTGTCAGCGAGCGTGAGGTCAGCCACGGACTCAGTCGATTTCACCGCAGGTCCCTGGAAGATCCGGCGGTAGGCGCGGAGCATGTAAACAGCGCTGATGACCACGCCCCAGATCGAAAGAATGCAGGCGATCTGGACCGGGCCGAGACCCGCGGAGGCATCGTAATTCTGGAAGGAGGAAAGGAATACCATCACTTCACCGGCAAAGTTGGCAAGGCCGGGCAGGCCGATCGAGGCCATGGCTCCGAGTCCGAAGATGAAGGCAAGGCTGGGAGCGGCTTTCGCAAGACCACCCATATCATCGAGATCCAGCGAGCCGGTGCGGCGCTCGATTTTATCAGCGAGCGAGAATTGAAGGGCAATCGAAATGCCGTGCGCGAACATCAGGATCACGGCGGCGGGGCGGGCGATGCTGTTGGCATCCTTGCCAGCGACCAGAGCCGCAATGGCGAGGAAGATGTAGCCCATGTGCATCACCGATGAATTGCCGAGCAAGGTGTCGAGTCGCTTCTGGTTGATGGTGACGAGACCAACCCACAGGATGTTTCCGAGAAGCAGCACGAGCAGCGGCGTGAGCCAGGCCTGCATGCCTTCTGGAAGCAGTGGAACCGCGAGACGAAGGAGACCGTAGAGGCCGAACTTTTTCAGGACACCCGCGTGAAGCATGGCGACCGGAGCCGGGGCGCTCGCATAGGCCGGTGCGGCCCAGGAGTGGAAGGGGAAGAGCGAGACCAGGGTGCCGAAGCCGACGATCAGCAGGCCGGCGATGGATTTCTGCGCGACCGGGTCGATCGCGGTCTTGTTCTTCAGCATCCCGACGATGTCGAAGGTGCCGGTGACCGAGGCCAGCCCGACGAGGCCAGCAAGCAGGACGATCGAGCCCAAGCCGAGATAGATCGTGATCTTCCAGGCGGCATCGCGACGATCGCCCCGGCCGAGGATGCCGATCATCAGGAAGGTCGGGATGAGAGCCAGTTCATGGAAGGCATAGAAGAAAAACAGGTCGGTGGAGGCGAAAGCACCGAGGGCCCCGGCGGAGATCAGAAGGGATGAACCGAAATAGAGTTTTTCACGACCTTCCGGAGCCTTGCCGGAGAGCACGGCGGCAACCGTCACGATGACCGAGAGCAGAATCATGATCGCGCTCATGCCGTCGATCACGCCGAAGGCGAGGTTGAGCTTCGGGGTCGAAAGGACCTGCACCGAGAAGGACCATTTTTCCCAAGTCGGCGCGATGGCGACCGCGATGCCGAGGGCGAGATTCACCACCGACGAGGCAAGAGCCGTCAGACGGGCAGGCGCACCGGCGAGGATCGCGATGAAGGCGACGATCGGGATGAGGACGAGAAGAGCGAGCATGATGGAAGAAGCACTAAATTCTAAATTCTAAATTCGAAACGGAAGAGCTGGGGTTTCGTTCGGATCCAGAGTTCAGGGTTCAACGGAAGACTGTGAAGTAGATGACAAGGACCACGCCGAGGCCGAAGGTGAAGGCGTAGCCTTGAAGATTGCCGGACTGGACGCGGCGGAAGAGGTTGCCGAAGCTCTCGGCTCCACGTGAGAGGCCTCCAACTCCGACTCCGTCGATGAGGAACTTGTCGAAGAAGTTCACGATGCCGGCGAAGGCGTCTTGGAAGTAGCGGACGATGACATTGTCGTAGAAGCCATCCACATAGAAGCGGTTCTTGAACAGTGGGATGGAGACTGGGTCCTTGTCCTTGCCCTTGTAGAGGACGAAGCCTGCGATCAGGCCGATGATAAGGGCGGCGATGGAGGCACCGAGGATCACGAGATGGCCTTCCGAGTGTTCGTGGCTGTGGATGCGCGGGTCGATGGCGTTGAGCGGTCCGGTGAGCCAAGCTGATCCGATTGCCATGGCGGCAAGAAGCACGAGCGGCACCGACATGAGCGGGCCGACTTCGTGGGCGTGGCTGGCATTGTCGGAACGGGTCTTGCCTAGGAAGGCCACGACGAAGGCGCGAGTCATGTAGAAGGTGGTGAGGAAGGCCACGAAGACCGCTATGGCGAAGAGGACCTTGTTGTGGTCATAGGCGGCGCTGAGGATCTCTTCCTTCGAATAGAAGCCGGAGGTGACGTAGGGAACCGCGATGAGGGCGGCGGTGCCGATCAGGAAGGTGAAGCCGGTGATCGGCATTTTCTTCAGCAGGCCACCCATTTTCCAGATGTCCTGTTCGTGGTGGCAGGCATGGATGACCGCGCCGGAGCCAAGGAAGAGCAGGGCCTTGAACCAGGCGTGGGTGAAGAGGTGGAACATGCCAGCCTCTCCCGCAACAAGTCCGACCGCCATGACCATGTAGCCGAGCTGGGAAAGAGTGGAGTAGGCGAGGACTCGCTTGATGTCATTCTGTTGGGTGGCCATCAGCGCGGCAGCGAGGGCGGTGATGCCGCCGACCCAGGCGATGACTTCGCTGGAGAAGAGTCCGCGGAGAAGTTCGGGATCGAGAGCCAGCGAAACCTGCACGCGGAACAGCATGTAGACACCAGCCGCGACCATCGTCGCGGCGTGAATCAGGGCCGACACCGGAGTGGGGCCTTCCATGGCGTCGGGGAGCCAGACGTGCAGCGGAAGCTGGGCGGACTTGCCGACCGCGCCGCAGAAGACGCAGAGCAGGGCGGTGGAGAGCGTGGCGGCGAAGATGGCGGGGTGAGCGAGCTGGAAAGCTTTCACTCCCGCTGCCATGCCATCGAAAGCGAGGCTGTCGGTGATGCGCCACAGCAGGAGGATCCCAATCAGGAATCCAAAGTCACCGACGCGGTTGCAGAGGAAGGCCTTCTTCGCGGCATCGGCGGCGGAGTCCTTTTGATACCAGTGGCCGATGAGCAGGTAGGAGCTCACGCCGACCAGCTCCCAGAACATGAAGGTCATGATGAAGTTCGACGCCAGCACGATGCCGGTCATCGAGAACATGAACAGCGACAGCCCGGTGAAGAAGCGGGCCTTGGCCTCGTCGTCCTTCATGTAGGCGACCGAGAAAATGTGAACCAGCAAACCAATGCCGGTGACCACGATCATCATCCCGGTCGAGAGCTGGTCGAGGGTGATGCCGAGGTCGATGTGGAACTCACCTGCCGATGCCCAGTGAAGCGGTTTTACAATGACGTTCTTTCCAAGCAGCGACACCGCGATGCCGAACGTGACCGCAGCTGAGACCACCGAGGTGATCACGGCGAGTGGCGAGCGTTTCAGGAAAAGCTGGTTGGCTGCCGCGACGACGAGCGGCAGGAACAGGAGGATCCAGGGAAGCTGGTTCATGAAATGGGAGAGGGTATCGGGAAAGGGTTCAGCCGCGCATCGACGTGAGGTCGTCGGTGTGGATGGTCTGGCGGGCGCGGTAGAGGGCGACGATGATGGCGAGTCCGACCGCGACCTCGGCAGCGGCGACGGTG
>JAIXPW010000149.1 GCA_027485995.1 Verrucomicrobiaceae bacterium | reverse complement strand
GCCCTGCTGCCCGCCAACTGGCGTCCCGACACCACAGCCCGAGCCCAGAAACTCGCGGCCTCGTGAAGCCTGATCAACAAGCAAAGCCCGGCACCGGGTGCTCCGTGGAGCGCTTACAACGAATCGATCTTCACTGTCTCAGGTCAGGATTTCAGAATCAGCTATTTCGCGGACAGCACCGGCAACACCTTCACGGGCGGCAACGACATCGCATCATGGCCGTTCCGGAACCTTCCGCATCTTTGCTGGCTGGATTCGCAGTGACCGCCCTGCTGATCCGTCGCCGCCGCTGAGCGGAAGGCCAAGGGCCGCTAGCAAGCGCTCAAAAAAGGAAGGAAGCCGCCTTCATGCTCGCCCGCTTCCTCTCGCTCGGCTATGGCGGAGAATCCATGGGAAAGGACAAAACAAAGTCCAAGATCACCTTCGACTCGTGTGCGATCGCAAAACAAGGCGCCCCGACTCAGCAGGGCGCCTTGTGAATTCGGCGGAGCTTTCAGGGAGGATCAATCCTCGGCAGGCTGACCCGGATTGGAATCGATGCCCTGCTCCGTTGATCCATCTCCGTCGTCTGTCAATGAAGCGGAATCCTCCCCATCCGGAATCACCAGCGAGATGTCCTGCAGCTTCTCACCCTCCTTCAAGGTTAGAAGCTTCACGCCTTGTGCCACACGACCGGTCTCACGGATCTCGCTGACGCGGATGCGGATGCTCTGCCCGGTCGAGGTCATGAGCATCAACTCATCCTGCTCGGTCACGGACACGGCGTTGACGACCTTTCCTGTCTTGTCGGTGACGTTGAGTGTCTTGACGCCCAGGCCGCCACGACGGAGGGCCCGATAGCTGGAGAAGGCCGTGCGCTTGCCGAGACCGTTCTCCGAGGCAACGAGCAACATCGTGTCCTCCGAGGCGATCGCCATGCCGACCACGTAGTCGTCCTTGCGCAGGCGGATGCCCGTGACACCGGCCGTCGCACGTCCTTGCGGGCGGATCTGAGGCTTGCCTTCCTCCTCGGCGGCATCTTCCTCGCCGGACTCCTCCTCAACGGGTTCCTCCCCTTCGACCGGCTCGCCCTGAGGCTTCTTATAAACCCCTTCCGTGAACTTGATGCTCATGCCATCGCGGGTGACCAGGACGATCTCGTCCTCACCACTGGTCAGGTTGACGCCAATCAGGTCATTGCCATCCTCCAGGTTGATCGCCGTCAGACCAGCCTTGCGGTAATTGCGGAAGTCATGGAGCGAGGTCTTCTTCACCTTGCCATTGCGGGTCGCGAAGAACACGTAGCCCGCGCCTTCGCGGAAGGTATTGTCATTGCCGTTCTCATCCGTGCTGCGCTCGAGACGCAGCAGGGCCGCGATCTTCTCCTCGGGCTTGAGGTCGAGCACGTTCTTGATGCTGCGACCCATCGCCGTGCGCGAGCCTTCGGGAAGTTCATACACCCGCTCGACATAAACGCGGCCGGTGTTGGTGAAGAACAGAAGGTAGTCATGGGCCTGCACCGAGAACAGGTGCTCGATGAAATCATCCGGCTCGTCCTTGCCGGTCGCCCGGGTTTCCATGCCCTTGAGTCCCTTGCCGCCGCGTCCTTGCAGGCGGTACTCGCTGGCAGGAGTGCGCTTGATATAGCCGCGGTGCGAAAGGGTGACGATCATCGCGTCGTTGGCGATCAGTTCCTCCATCGCGATTTCTCCGGCTTCGGCCAGGATCGGGCACTTGCGTGGAGTGGCATACTTGTCACGAATCACGCGCAGCTCGTCCTTGATGATGGTGAGCACGCGGACCTCGCGGGCCAGAATGTCGAGCAGGTCCTTGATGTCGATCAGGATGCCGTCGTATTCGCCCTTCACCTTGTCCTGCTCCATGCCGGTGAGCTGATAGAGACGGAGTTCGAGGATGGCGTTGACCTGGCGCTCGCTGAAAACGTAGCGGTCGCCCTGCACCGCCGCTTGCGAACGGATCAGGATGCCCAGTTTCTCAGCCGTGGCGGTTGAGAACTGGTAAGCCGCAAGTCGCTCGCGGGCCTCGTCGCGGTTCCTGGATTCGCGGATGATCTTGATGAAGTCATCGAGGTGACCCAGTGCCAGCAGGAAGGCTTCAAGAAGCTCGGCGCGCTCCTCGGCTTTTCCCAACAGATAGCGCGTGCGCCGGATGATCACATCGCGACGGTGCTCAATGTAGGCGTCGATGGCCTCCTTGAGCGAAAGCTGCTTCGGACGGTTCTGATGGATCGCCAGCATGTTCACGCTGAACGAGGTCTCCAGTGCGGTGAGCTTGAAGAGCTGGTTGACCACCACCTGCGGGCGGGCGTCGCGCTTGAGTTCGATCTCGATGCGGGTCTCCTCATCGGAAAGGTCGCGCATGCCGGAGATGCCGGTGAGGGTCTTCTCATTGACCAGCTCGGCGATGCGTTCCTGAAGCACGGCGCGGTTCACGCCATACGGGACCTCGCGGATGACGATGAGCGATTTCCCGCCTTCATTCTCCTCGATCTCGACCTTGCCGCGGAGGCGCATCGAACCGCGACCGGTGCGGAAGTATTCCTCAATGCCACGAATGCCGCGGATTTCACAGGACACCGGGAAATCCGGTCCCTTGATGAACTGCATCAGCTCGGGAAGCGTGATGTCCGGCTTGTCGATCTGCGCGCAGATGCCGTCGATGACCTCGCCGAGATTGTGCGGGGCGAGGTTTGTCGCCATGCCGACCGCGATGCCGGTGCCGCCGTTGACGAGGAAGTTCGGGAATGCGGAGGGAAGGACGGTCGGCTCCTCCTGTGAGCCGTCGTAGTTCGGTTGGAAATCAACAGTGGCCTTTTCCAGGTCCTCCATCATAGCCATGCCCAGCGGATGCAGGCGGGCCTCGGTGTAACGCATGGACGCCGCAGCATCTCCTTCCACCGAGCCGAAGTTTCCCTGTCCGTCCACAAGCATCTCGCGCATCGACCAGGGCTGGCCCATGTTGACGAGGGTCGAGTAGATCGACTGGTCGCCGTGCGGGTGGAAGTTACCCATCGTCTCACCGACAATCTTGGCACATTTCACATGGGCCTTGCCGGGTGTGACGCCGAGTTGCCGCATCGCATAGAGCACGCGGCGTTGGGAGGGTTTCAATCCGTCGCGAACATCGGGAAGCGCACGGGAGATGATGACCGACATCGAGTATTCCAGGAACGATTGGGAGAGTTCCTCGGCGACATTGATCGGTTTGATGGAGTCGTTGGACATGGGTAAAGGAAATCAGGCTCGTGAGAGCACATTGGCTGAGACGAAAAGATTGCGGACGCGGAAGGCTGCGGGGCTTTCCTGGAGGAGGATCGCCTTCATGGCTGGGGATTTAGCGGCGAAATGAGGCACCTGCATCATGCGGCATTTGGCATTGACCCACGAAGGAGCTTTGAATTCGTGGACTTGGCAAAGATAAGAAACTGTTGAAGCGGCGAAGGCATCTGCATAACCACGGTCATCGAGAATGGGAGCCAGAAGTGCGGGCTCATCCATGAGGAGTTCCGGATCAGGATTCGCCTTAAACCGGTCCAGAAAATTCCTGACCGCATAGCTGAAATCCAATGAGGTCTCCACGTGGGAAAGGCTCTCGCGGAGTGGTTCGTTTTTCCGGGTCATTCTGGGTTCTGGAGATCGAGTTCACCAACGAGTTCCTCAATGTAAAAGCGCACTCTCGCTGGCAGAACGCTTTCCTTATAGTATCGGACCACAAGCTCGCACGCTTCCGCCGCATCCTTGATACCTGTAAGTTTCAGAAGTGTCAGTATATCTGCCCTGTCTCCGTCCGTTGAAGCATCTGCTGCACGGCTGGCAAGACACTTCATTGCCAGCAGGTATTCAGTCGTCGGACGCATGATGCGCAGATTACTGAACACCGGCATTCCATCCGCAGTGAACTCCGCCTCGTCCGAAACAAAACCTTTCACACCATCGTTCAACCAGTCCGGCTCGAAACCAAACTCTTCCGCGACTTGCCTTGCTGAATTGATCACATCTTCTTTCGGAACGAATATGCCATCCACGTCCCGGGTCGATTCCCTCGCATCAAATGCCAGCACCATGGCGGCCCCGCCGAACATGCAGATCTCGCCCATGACACCTCTCCCATGAAGAAGCTCATTCAAGCGCCCAAGGGCTGCTAGAATCTGCTCTTTTGAGAGTTTGTTGGAGGGTGTCATGATTGGTTTTATCCCGCCAGCTAAAGCCGGCGTTTTTTCAGACATCCAGATTTCTAACATTCAGCGCATTGTCCTCGATGAACCGTTTGCGAGGCTCGACGATGTCGCCCATGAGGACGTCAAACATCTTGTCGGCTTCAACCGCATTGTCCTCATCGAGCCGGACACGGAGGAACTGGCGGGTCTCCGGGTCCATGGTGGTTTCGAAGAGCTGCTTGGCGTTCATTTCACCGAGACCCTTGAATCGCTTGATCTGCACGCCCTTGCTTGAGATTTCAAGGATGCGGGAGAGGATTTCCGGAATCGAGAAAAGCGGAGTGGCGTGCTGCTTGTCGCCCTCGCCTTCAAGAAGATCGAAGAGTGGCGTATCATCCGAGTGGAAGTTCGACACATCAATGCCGGCCTCGGTCAGGCGGGCGAAGAGTTTTGCAATCGCGTGCGACTCATGGAGTTCGTGAAGCACGGCGCGCCGTGATGGCCCGGAGCTAGCGGCGAGCTCCTCCTCGGTCAGGATTTCGTCGAACAGACGGAGATCGCGGTTCTCCGCCGCATAGGCCTGAAGGGCGGCCTCGTCGGTGAAGTAGTGGATGCTTTCATCATTGCCCTCGCGAATGCGGATCATGAACTCGGGAAGATGGCCATCGCTCCGGCGGGCGGCGAGATAATCGCGGAAGCTTCCGCCATTGCCCTCGATCGAGCGGGTGTAGCGGGACAGCGAGGAAAGCGTTTCGAGGATCCCCTTCAACTGGTCCGCCGCGAAGGTGCGGGACTGATCGTGGGTGCGCAGGATGACTTCCCCGGCCCCGAGTTCGATGAGGATCTTGTTGAGCTGATCGTTGTCCTGCACGTATTCCGAACGCTTCTTGCGGGTGACGAGATAAAGTGGCGGCTGCGCGATGTAGAGGAAGCCTCGCTTCACCAGCTCCGGCATGTGGCGGCAGAAGAAGGTCAGCAGCAGCGTGCGGATGTGGGAACCGTCGACGTCGGCGTCGGTCATGATCACGACCTTGTGGTAGCGGACCTTCGAGATATTGAAGGAGCCTTCCTGATCCCCGTCACCGATGCCCGCACCAATGGCCGTGATGAGGTTCTGGATTTCCTTGTTCTGGAGGGCGCGGTGAAGTCGGGCCTTCTCGACGTTGATGAGCTTGCCGCGCAGCGGGAGGATCGCCTGCGTGCGGCGGTCACGGCCCTGCTTGGCCGAGCCACCAGCGGAGTCACCTTCGACAATGTAGAGCTCGGATTTCGCAGGATCGCGTTCCGAGCAGTCAGCCAGCTTGCCAGGGAGACCACCACCGGAAAGGGCGGACTTGCGGACGGTTTCACGGGCCTTGCGGGCTGCCTCGCGGGCGCGGGCCGCGTTGACGGACTTCTCGATCACCTTGCGGGCGAGAGAGGGGTTCTCGTCGAAGTACTGCATGATGCCCTCATAGACGATCGAGGAAACCACCCCTTCGATCTCGGTGTTGACGAGCTTGTCCTTCGTCTGAGAACTGAATCGCGGATTCGGCATCTTGACCGAGATGACACAAACGAGCCCTTCCCGCACGTCGTCGCCTGACAGTGCCGGATCCTTGTCCTTCAGAATCTTGTTGGCTTTGGCATACTGGTTGATGCCGCGCGTGAGAGCCGAACGGAACCCGGTCAAATGCGTTCCGCCGTCGCCATTTGGAATCGAGTTGGCGAAGCAGAGGATCTGGTCGTTGTAGGAGTCGTTGTATTGGAACACCACGTCGGCGAACACATCGTCAGTCGTCTGCTTGCCGTCATAATCGAGCTCGATCTGACGCTTGCCAGTGAGGATCACCGGATCGTCGTGGATGACCGTCTTGTTCTCGCCGAGCTGGACAACGAACTCCTCGATGCCTTTCGCGTAGTAAAACGTGGCCTTCTTCGCCGATTCCGGACGCTCGTCTTCAAGATCGATCGTCAGCCCGGGATTGAGGAAAGCAAGTTCACGCAGGCGGGTGGCAAGCCGATCGAACTTGAACTCGATCGTATCGACAAAAATGGTGGCATCCGGGAAGAAGGTGATCGTCGTACCGGTCTTCTTCGGATCGACATCCCCGACGACATGAAGCTGCTCGGTTGTCTTGCCGCGCTCGAAGGCAATCCGGTGGATCTTGCCGTTGCGCATGATGTCGGCTCTGAACCAGTCGGAGAGGGCGTTGACGCATTTTGCACCCACTCCATGAAGACCACCGGAGTACTTGTAGGCCCCTTGGCCGAACTTGCCGCCCGCATGGAGGTTGGTCAGCACCAATTCCACCGCCGGCATGCCGAACTTCGGGTGCATGTCCACCGGAATGCCACGACCATTGTCCGCGATGGAAATCGAACCATCGACGTGAATCGAGATCTTGATACGGCCGCAGTAGCCGGCGAGATGCTCGTCGATCGAGTTGTCCAGGACCTCAAACACGCAGTGGTGAAGACCGCGTTCGTCAGGGTCGCCGATGTACATCCCAGGCCGCTTGCGAACGGCCTCCAAACCTTCGAGTTTGTCGATCTGGGCGGCATCATACTGCTGCTCGGTGGCGACTTGGGTTTCGTGCTTCGGAGGATCGATGGGCGTATCGGACATGGTGCTGCGGGATGGTCTGAAATCGAGCCATCGGAGACAAGGACTTTTCGAAAAATCCGAAGCCCATGTCACTCGATGAATGAATTGAAAATCAATAGGTTATATCAATCGATCCAAATGCAGTGAGGGTCTCCGGACCCCGTCCGAATGGAAGCCCCCGGAGTCACCTGAAACAGCAGGGAACTCAGGCAGCTACGCCATCGACCGACACCGGCCAGATACGACCCTCGTCCCAGTTCAGGAGAGCCCAAGGCATCCGCGCTGCCAGGCGAGCAAAAGCTCTTCTGGGGTGGCCTCCTCAGCAGCAATGCTTTCAAGCGCTGCCCGGGGAGCGATCAATGAACCTTCAATATCCAAGCTCTGGGAAATCTCGTCCCGGATTTTGATCAAGGCATCGAGCCTGCGATCGAACCCGCTGTCCCGCCGCCGACGGATGCCTTTCGGCCTCTCGGGATAATCCGACTCCGGCATCGCTTCGACCCCTGCAAGCGCCTCACGAAGCCTGCGCACGCGGTCGGGCCGGAAATACGAAGGAAGGCTGAGTTGGCCGCCATCTGACAGCGTCATGACCCACTCCATCAACTGCCGGTTGGTGGCGACCATGAACGATGGACGGTCCCAGGCCTCCGCCTCTCCATCGCGCCACTGCCAGACTGCGCGCAGCAAGGCCAGTCCCTTGCGGTCAAGACGCCCCGAACCCTGGATTCTCCACGCCTCATCCCTGGAGTCATCCCGCTCAAGCACTTTCCGGCGGGCGGCCACGCAGCTTTCGTCAAACCATTCGAACCGGTTGCGGGCCTTAAGGTCGGACACGATCATGTCACCCATCGGCATCAGGTACCGCACGTCATTGAGCGCATATTCGATCATCTTTTCAGACAAGGGTCGCTTGCCCCAATCCGCCTTTTGGGAGGACTTCGAGAGTTCGATGCCGAAATAGTGGCTCACCAGATCCGCGAGTCCAAAACGCCTGGCACCCAGCAACCGCGCCCCAATCTGGGTGTCATAGACCGTTGCCGGAATCGACCCAAACTGGCGTTTCAGCATCGTCATGTCATAATCGGCACCATGCATCCAGACCACGGATTGGTCCAGAAAGGACGCAAGAGAGGAAAGGTCCGAGATCGCCAGCGGGTCGATCAGCACACAGCGTTCGTCAACGGCGAATTGGATGAGGCAAAGCGACTCGCGATAGCGATGAAGGCTGTCCGCTTCTGTGTCCACCGCGCACACGGCTCGCTCATTCTGGTTGATTGAACGGATGAACGTCTCCAGTTCACCAGGCGTCTGAAGCATCGATCCGTTTCCAGTCATCCGAAGATCCAACCGATTGAGAGGGCATTTCGCGAAAAAAGGCGGCAGAGAAGGTCCCCTGCCGCCCTTGATCAGACAAATCAATAATTCTGCTTCACTGCAGGTCGGAACACGTTCGGCGGCGTCGGGATCGCGACGACGCTCTCCGCCACCAACTGGGTCGCATCATTCGTCACCAAGGTCCAACGGGCGTTGCTGGTCCCTACGACGGTTGGGAGGACTTCAGCCTGCCACAGGATGCCGTTCTTCCTTTCGAAGCCATAGGTGAGTGAAGCCCCAACATTGGCCCGCTTGGTGATCGTCACCCGCTGAATGTCCCCACCGATATTGGCCACAGTAAAGTTTCCTGCCGTAAGTGGAGAATTGGCCGTCGTGGTGAGGCGGAACTTGACGAGCGTGGAGGTGATCGCGGCCGTGCTGGTGATCTGGGTGGTGCCGACGGCAGATGGATTGACCACCCAATTCGGTCCTGGAAACACTTCGTTGACCCAAGTGGTTCCGCCGTCGTTGCTCCGCTGAACAATGTTCGGAAGTGCTGGGAAAGCGGTGGAGTTGGTCGGGAACCTCAACTGCTTGAAGTTGCCGACCTGATTGGTCACCGTGAAGGCGGTCGGGGCAGCCGTCGTGCTCGGCAGAACGAACGAGCGGCCAAGCACGTCACTCCCGTAGGCATACTCCACCAGATTGGTGTTGCCGTCAGAATCATAGTCGCTGGCGGTCGCGGTCCTGAGGGCGGACGTGCCGAGCGGGTAGGTGATCGCAGTGAAGCCAGCGTAGGTGTCGATGAAACGAATCCCGAACTTATATTGGCGCTGGGAAACATCATACGAAATCGAGTTCAGTGCCCTGTTTCTGGCAAAAGTGAAACGCCCGATCCCGGTATCGCCGACGTTATAGAAGAACGGCGGAACGTTGTAGTAGGTCGACAATGGATTGGGGATCGTCAGGTTTCCACTGGGAGGAAAGGTGATGGCCGTGTCGGTGGCATTGTAGATCCCGAAAAGGAGGCGATCCACGCCCGGAGTCACGCTCGTGCGGGTGTTGCCCTGCCAGGAAATCTTGTTGATGATGCGGGGATCCAGTTCCATCGCGCCGCCGGTCCAGAATCCACTGGTGACACGGAATCCTGCTCGTTCTTTGGTGGTGGGCTGGAAGGGGTCAACCAAGGGGGTCAGGGTCACTGGAATGGCCAGTGGCTTTTCAGGACGACCGAGGCTGGGATAGGTGTACTGATACTGGCCGAACGGCAGATCACGGTTCATTCTGGCAAGCTCTCCATTCCCTGCGTCGTAGGACCTCACCAGCTCGTACCGCGATTGGTCATACTGGAGCGTCGTGCTACGGATGTCGTAAAAGCTGGTCACGCCGTCATCACGGAACAAACCAAGCGGCCTAGGCAAAGTGGACGCCGGTGCGGCCGAGAGGAGGACCAGTTCCGGACGATAGGGCTCGACATAATATGCCGGGATGTCGGTGAGAATCGACCAGTATTGGAGATCGTCACGAACTCCGTCACGGTCGACATCCCCGGTCGCGATGAAAGCGGTAGCTCCAAGTGGGCACGGAGGAAGGGCGGAAACACCGAAGCGGACCAGCTGCGGTTGGGTCACGCAAGAGGTATCGATGACGATCAATCCGTCGCGCAACTGGACCTCGAACGAACCACCGGTGAAGGTCTGCTCGAACGGAGCGGTCTGGAGGCAGGTCTTGTTGGCGCTGAACTGCATGTACAGGTCGGCATGGGCGGCCGAGGCTGCAAAGAAGGACAGACCGCTGGCGACGGAAAAGGCGAGTTTTTGCACAGCCGAAACCTCCTTCAGCAACCAGTCGATGGCAAGTAGTTTCTATGGGTCCGATCACGAAAGCCGACCAAGAAGAAAAACTCAGCAACCCCGCGACTTGTTCAGGGTTGAAGGCCATTTCCAGACAGCCTGCCCCATTCTCAGCGCAAGCCGCGCAAAAGAAGCTCGGCGTTGGTTTTCGTTGCCCTCAGGTTCGTCATCAAGGTCTCAATGGCATCCCCCACCGGCAGCTGCGCCAGCTGGCGGCGGATGTCGAGAACCCGGACAAACTCCTCCGGGTGGTAAAGCCGGTCATCGTTCCGGGTTCCGGACTGGGGAATGTGGATCGCCGGAAACACACGCCGCTCCGCGAGCTCCCGGTCCAGCTTCACCTCCATGTTGCCCTTGCCCTTGAATTCCTCGAAAATGACGTCGTCCATCCGGCTCTCCGTCTCGACCAACGCGGTGGCGAGGATCGTCAGACTTCCACCGTCCTCGATATTGCGGGCCGCTCCGAAAAACTTCCCGGACTTCTGAAGAGCCGCCGGGCTGATGCCGCCCGAGCCGATCGGCCCCCCCTGCATTGACGAATTGTGCCCGCGCGCCAGTCGGGTCAGGCTGTCCAGCAGCAGGATCACATCCTTACCCTGCTCGACGAGACGCTTGGCACGCTCCAGCACCAGGTCCGCGACCTGGGCGTGACGCCTCGGGGCCTCGTCGAACGTAGAGGCAAACACCTCGGCCCCCACCGTTTCCTCAAAATCCGTCACCTCCTCCGGACGTTCGTCCAGCAGCAGGATCACCAGCATCGCCTCCGGATGATTCTTGCGAATGGCCTTGGCGATCTGCTTCAGCAGGATGGTCTTACCACCACGAGGCGGCGCGACGATCAGGCCACGCTGGCCTTTTCCGAGCGGGGCCACCAGATCAAGCACCCTCACGCTCAGGAACTCCGGCCCCTCGCATTCCAGAATGATCCTCCGGTCCGGGAAAAGCGGCGTCAGGCGGTCAAACTCCGTCGGAGCCTTGTAGCCCTCCACCGCATCGCCCTCGACCTCGATCGCGGCGGACGCCATCAGGTACTTCTCGCGATCCCGTGGACCACGAACCTTCACCCGCATCAACTGCCCGGTCCTGAGTCCAAGGTCGCGCACCATGGCATGCGGCAGCTGGATGTCATCCGGAGAGGGCTTGAAGCTGCGGGCAGGATCCCGCAACAAGGCGAAATTGTCCTTGGTCAGCTCCAGCACCCCTTCCCCGGCGAGTTCAACCCCTTCCCTGCTGAAAAAATTCAGCAATTCGAAGGTCAGCTCGCTCTTCGAAAGCCCGGCCGGAATCCGAAGCGTCGAGGCATCCGCCATGGCGATCAGTTCCGCCAGTGGCTTGCGGCGGAAGGCATTGATGTCAATGGTCTCCGGAAGCGGCGGGCGCACCTCCTCAGCCACGGCGGTGGCGGTTTCGGGAAGCGTCTCGGAAACGGGCTCGGAATCGTTTGGAATCATGGGATGGAAAGGGAAAAACGGTGGACTTGGCGGCGCAGGACTTCCAGCGGACCTTCGTTCCAGAACACCACGTCGGCCCGGCGGAGCTTTTCCTCCAGCGGCAGTTGCGCGGCGAGGATCGATTCCACCAGTTGGCTGTCAAAACCGTTGCGCGCCTTCAGCCGGTGGACCTGGGTCAACCGGGTGGTTGCCGATATCAGGCTGCGATCCTGACCAAAGTCGAAGTTCTTTTCGAACAACAGCGGGATGTCCGCGACGAAAAGCGCTGCCCCTTCCTTAGCCGCCAGATCCCGCGACGCAAGACAATCCTCACGCACCCTCGGATGCAGCACCCCCTCCAGACGGCTGCGGCTTTCCAGATCCGCAAACACGATTCCCCTGAGGAATCCACGGTCCACCCTTCCTTCCGGCGTCAGACTCGCTGGACCGAAGAGCCCTTCAATCGAGTGCGCGACTCCGGAATCCAGCTCAAGCAGGGATCTGACACAGGCATCGCTGTCAAAGATCCGGGCCCCGGGAATCATTTCACCGATCAGGCGACAGACCGTTGATTTCCCGGTCGCGATTCCTCCGGTGAGCGCAAAGGTGAGCATGCCCGAGCAAAGCATGGATCCGCTGGAATCAAAACCCCTGAAAACGCAAACGGGCGGAGGATCGCTCCCCCGCCCGTCTGGTGAATCTATTCGGCTATGGATCAGTTGCCCGGCACCGGTGGCAGGACACCAGGTCCGCCATCCGGAAGGGCAAGGTCTCCAGCGCCACCGCCAAGCGTCGGAGCGGCTGGCGTGCTGGCGTCAGCTCCACGAAGCGGACGACCGGTGGCATCAATGATCTGTGCGGTCACGAAGATGATCAGGTTGCTCTTGATCCGGTTCTCAGCCTTCGACTGGAACAGGCGGCCAAGAATCGGAATGTCTCCGAGAATCGGCACCTTGTCATCGACGTTCTGCACATCTTCACGCATCAGCCCACCCACTGCAACGGTGTAGCCGTCATAGATGGTCAGCGAGGTGTTGACCCGGCGGCTCGAGAAGACCGGCATTTCAATGCGGTTCTCGGTGATGGTCACCGTCGTCGGATTTCCGAGGAAGTCCGTGGCGGGCGACTGGATCGGGCTGCCGTAGTTGATGAAGCCTTCGAACTCGACGATTTCCGGAACAAAACGGAGGTCGATCACGAAATCGTTGTCACCGATGGTCGGCTCGATTTCGAGGGTCACCCCCGTATTCCGGGTTTCGAATGCGGTTGGAGTCGCGGGAGTCACCGGGAAGATACCGGCCGACTGCTGCAGGCCGAGGCCACCACCACCACCGGTCGCACCGACAGAGTTTGGAAGTTCCGGGGGTTCGTATTCGGTCGGGTAGATGAATTCACGGATGATCTCGATCGTCGCCTTCTGGCCGGAACGTGCGGTCACGCTCGGAGCGGTCATCAGGTCGGTTCCCTTCTTCTGGGCCAGACCGCGCATGATGAGCTGGACCTGACCGTCGGAGAACAGACCGGTGAGGGCCATGATGCCTGGTGCCACATTGGCAGCCTGAGCAGTGCGATTCGGGTTGTTCAGGAGGGCGTCGATGTTGTTCTTGTTGATCGCACCCTGACCGCTGCGGAGACCGCCGGTCACGATGTCGGTCACATTCTGTCCGGGAGCGGCAGGAACACCGGGAATCGTCACCCCGTTGACCGGGCTCATGAAGTCGGAATTCGTGCGGGCCAGTCCATTGCCGATCGTGCCGCCGCCGAGGAACAGGCTGTTGGCATTGAGACCGAAGGGAGAAACGATCCAGTCGAAGCCGAGCTCATCGCTGTTCTCTTGGGAGATTTCAACGAACTTGGTGGTGATCTTGACCTGCTTCGGGGAACGGGTCCTCCCTGCCTCCACCAACTGCTCGATCTTGTCGAGTTCGGTCGGGGTGTTGGTGACGAGAAGCACACCGTTGGCGCTGAGGCTTGCCGAGCTTCCCGTTGGGAACTTGATACCTGCACCTTCGAGCAACTTCGTGATCGAAGGACGAGCACTCAGCTTGGCTGGACCGGCGGTGTCGCCAGTTCCGGCAGCAAAAGGATCCACCTCTCCGCCACCGCCGCCAGCATCGGCACCACCACCAATGCTGGCGGAGAAGTCCGGCGGGACATTGAAGGAACGGGTGAAGAGCTCCTCGATGGTCTCGGTCTGTGGAACGAGGGTAACGGCGAACTCGTCAACCTTGTAGCGAAGCTTGGTGGCATCGCAAATGTACTTGAGGGCGACGGCGAGAGGCACGTTGCGAATACGGAGCTCCTTGATGCGGAGGGCACTCGGGTCAGCTCCACCGCCCAGTGGGACGGCAGCACCGGCATCCAGGCCGGCATCCGGAGCACCGGCCGCTGGCTTGTTGGGGCGGCGGATGACGAAGTTGACACCCTTGCTGGCAGGATCGGTCGTGGTGGTATCCAGCTCGAAGGCACGCTGGCGGAGGAAGTCGATGGCTTCCTCGACGGTGGTGTCCTCGAAGTTGATCTGCGGCACGACAATCGTCCGAAGCTTGGCAGTGATGTAACCGACACCCCTTTCCTTGCTCGGAGCGTCGCTTGGACCCGCGATCACTGGGGCATCCGTCGGGATGGCGAGTTCCCATGCCTTGTCCACTTCCATCAGAAGATGGGCGCGGGTCTGGTCATAGGCAGCACGGTAGTAGTCGGACTTGGCCTGATCCAGCTTCTCCATCCAACGGCGGGCAGCCGTGTTGTAGGGGTCGAGGCGAAGAACGGCTTCGAAATCACGCTTCGCGGCGTCAAACTTGCCGAGATTGTAATTGCCCTCTCCCAAATAGAGGCTCTTGCGGACCTTGTCCACCTTCTGGGTGTGTTCGTAGTCCAGCGCCGGGTTGGTGCGGATCGGGTCGTCGAGCCAGTCGAGTTCACGCTTGGCGTCGAGGTTTTCCGGGTCAACGCCTGGCTTCAGCACGCCTTCGAGAAGGGCACGGGCCTCGTCATACTTGCCAACCTTGCGGAACTGCTGGGCGAGGGCGACACTGGCATCGGTCAGATGCTGGGTGTAGCTCTGGCGGCGATCAGCCAGAAGCGGAGCATCCGGCACGCGATCGAGCGCCTGGCGATACTTGTCCACGGCCTGTTGGAAATCTCCCTTGGCGTAGGCGGCGCGTCCTTCGTTGAGAAGGCGGTCTCCATCGGCGACGGCTTCCTGACGGCGGATCATTTCGCGCTGGGCGAGTCCGGTCAGTTCGTCGGCTGAGGCGACCGACACCATGGTTGGCATGGCGGCGGCAACCGCCATCAGGGTGACAGCAGTGCGACTGGTTCGATACAATGGCGTTTTTTGCATGGTTGGCGGTTGGTTCTTGCCGGGGTTCACGAGTTTTGGAAAGCGATTTTTTCTGAAAGAATCATTGGTCTCCGGTGGGGGCTGCGCCCTTGCGGAATTCGAGAGTTTTGGTGGCACCTGAGGGATCGACGTACTCGACCTCGATCTTCTCAGGAGTGACGGATTTCAGGAGGTAATCCTTCTTGTCGGAGCCGGGTGGCAGCGAAAAGCGGGTGTTCTCCTCCACCTTGAACTGCTTGCCGGATTCACCCAGGGCCTCAAGGGTCAGGACGGCGGAGCGGTCATACTGGTAGTAGTTCGGCTTGATCGTATCCAGAATGCCCTGGGGGATTTCGTAGATCTTGCCCTTCTTGTTTTCCTTCTGGTCCTCGATCTTCACGTAGGTCTTGTCCTCGATCGCGTTGGTCCGGGGATTCTTTTCCTGGCGCTTCTCGGTGGAAAGGAATTTGAAGCGGTTCGCCATCGGCGGAGCGGCGAAGAACAGGTCACCGGGCTTCGCCATGGCGGAGGAGCTGACACGGTTGACGCCCTTCTTGCTGTCCGCGTATCTGAAGGAGTAGTTTCCGGCACCATCGTCGATTCCGGGCTCGAGGAACCATTGCAGGGCCTCATCCGACTGATACACGAGCTTGGCGATCAGGCTGGGATGAGACTTCTCCGCGTTCGGATTGGTCTTGGCGTTGAACTCTTCGAGGTTCGAGAAGCCATCGTCGTCCGGGTCCCTCTGGAGGGCATCTCCGAAGCCGGGATCGATGCGGTTCTCAAGCCACCAGGTGTTTGGAACAGGCGGATGAACCATCTCGCCCTTGACCAGATCAATTGGCACAGTGGGAGCGGACTTTTTGACAAACAGGGCAATGCCGGTGAACAGGTCGACCGGGCGATCCCCATCCGCCCCTTGGGACCAGACCCGTTTCTGGGTCAGGGAACTGAGGGCCCGGGGAATGGCTTCCGCCCCCTGCACGGCCGTGTTCTTGCCTCCTCCACCCTTGGTGGTGTTGGGGAATTCATCGGACACTCCGTTGACCTTGGACCAGCCAAGGTAGGCCAGGCCTGCGGCCGCCACAACGGCGGCACCTATGGCGGCTTTTTCGTAATTTTGGGAAATCCAGGACATCGAGATCAGGAAAATCGGGTTAGATCAGGGTTTGGGAAGTTCCTTGGTTGGAAGGAACTGAAGCACATCGATTCGCAGGAACACCGTGAGTTCCTCGTCGCCGAGCACCTTTTGGAGGATGCGTCCGGAATCCGGGGCGGCAGGCTTGGCGGCAGCAGCTGGAGCAGCAGGGGCAGGCGTTGCGGGGGCAGCCTCGCCGGGGATCACGAATGCGCCACCTCCGAAAGGATCGCTGCCGGGAGCACCTGCCGCCGGCTTGGCGGTCTCGAACTTGGCGTCCTCCGGTCCCGGGCCCTTGTCCCTGGCATTGTTGATGCGGATGCTACGAATGCTGTAGTAGTAAGTATCCGAAGCGCCAAGTGCGGTGATGAATTCCCGAACCGAGCGCTCGACCCCGGTGAAGGTGACTTCAAAGGAAAGTGGGCGATAGATCGAATCCTTTGGATCGAAGGTTCCACCGCCTTCTTCCACGAGGGGGCTGCGATAAACGTTCTTCAGCTCCGTGGGAGCGGCCGTGGCGAGGGACGTGAAGAGTTCGGAGGCAGCGCCGAGCTGGTAGTCGAGGATGCCGGTGGCCCCCTCCTTGGCGAGAGCACCACCCTTGTAGGCCTCGAAGCCGAGGAAGAAGGCATCCGGAACGGTGGTCTTGGAGGCCTTGAAGGCCTCGCGGACCTTGGTGTCGGCCGCCTTGAGGTTGTCGATGAACTCCTGGCCGCTGAGCTTTTTGAGGGACTCCGGCCGGTAGGAGGAAAAGTTCGACTGGAGCTTGGTGAGATCCGAGCGGTAGTCGTTCAGCGCCTTCTTCTTGGCCTGGGCGAGATCAGCGCTCGGATAGATCGAGAGCTTTTCGGCCTCGGCCACCTTGGCGGAATTGGCGATGTATTCGTCGAGGCTGGCTTGATAGTTGCCGGAGCTGTGTGATCCGAAGAACACGAGGGCTCCCGTCGCAACGACGGTGATGCCGCTGAGGGCGGCGACGAAAGAATTGTCCTTGATCCAACTCATTGGGAAATCTGGGGAAATGGGTTACTTGATGGCCACCGGGCGGGCCAGAGGCAGGATGATTTCGAATGGCAGGGCGAACTCGCCGGCTTCGGCCTTGGGCTTGACCTCGATGAGGATCTTCTCATCCGGGATCTCGATCTCCGTCTTGCCATCGGGGCCAAGCGTCTTGAACTTGAAGTGGGTGGAGTTCCCTTCCTTCAGCTTCTTGAGCAGGGCGGTGACGAGGTTCTGGCTCTGGGGATTCTCCCGCCACAGCCCGCGAATGCGGATGGCGTTGGCGGTGGACTCGGGCGCTTCGGGAGCAGCTGCCGGCTTCTTGCCCTTCACTGGCTGAACCGGAGCGGCTGGGGCTTTCACCTCAATGAGGGAGGAAGTCCCGTAGGCAGAGGCGACGAAATCCGCTTTCACGACTTCAGTGCCGACTCCCGAAACCTTGGGCGCGCCTTCCGCAGCAGCCGGAGGAAATGGGTTGTGATCGGCGAGCGGAACCAGCTCGGTGAGCCAGACGGCATCACTGGCGAAAGCACCACGGAGCTCGGCAACGGCATCCACCCAGAAGGTGCGGTCGGCCTCTGCGTTGACGTAGGCATCGGCCACGCGGCGAAGGTCAGCCTCTTTCTTGAGCAGGGCGGTGATCTCAGCCTGAACCGGCGCGAGTTTCTCCGCCGCATCGCTCATGGTCTTGGCCTCGTCGGCGGCCTTTCGAGCGGCCATGGTCTGGAAACCCGCATAGGCACCAGCACCCGCGATCAGGATCGCGGCGGCGGCGATGAGCAGCGGTTTGCGCCGTTCGGCAGCGCGCGACTGCTCGACGGTCGCTGGCACAAGGTCGATGTTGATCTTGGCCTTGCCGATGCCACGAAGGCCCAGGCCGACAAGCTCGCCCATCATGTGGGCCTCGCTCTGGAGGCGGTCAACATCCACCGACTTGCCAATGGTGACAATGCCGAGGGGATTGAAGATCTCCACCGGCAGGTGAAGCTTCTCTTCGAAGAACTCCCGCGTGTAAGGCAGGCTGGAGCCACCGCCGGCCAGGAAGACGTGCTTGGGAGCATTTCCACCGTGCTGGCTGCGATAGTAGTTCGTGGTGCGGGCGATTTCCGCCGGGAGGCGAGTCAGGGCATTGCGGATCGTCATCGCGAGCGCGGCGACGGATTCGTCAAGCTGCTCGGTGTGGCCGCCACCCAGGGCGACGAGGCCATTGGTGACCTTCTGGCTTTCCGCCTCGATGAAGGAAACGCCGTACTCCTTGGCGATGGCCGCCGTGATGGACACGCCACCGATGGCGATGCTGCGGGTGAAGAAGCGGGCTCCTTCGACGTAAAGCAGGTTGGTGGTCTTGGCCCCAATGTCGATCAGGAGAATCGGCTCCTCGACGTTGCCATAGACCGCCCGGAACGAGTTGTAGAGGGCCATCGGGGCGACATCGACCTCGGCGGTGATGAGACCGTTTTCGTTGACGCCGCGGTTGATCTCGTCGAGGGCATCACCCTTGATGGCGACGATGACGACTTCCTTTTCGCCGGCGCTTTCCAGAAGCTCGTAGTCCCAGACGACCTCGTTGATCGGGAACGGCACGTGCTGCTGGGCCTCGAAGGTCACCAGTTGCTCGATGTTGTCGTCCTGGAGGGGCGGCAGCTTGACGAAACGAGTGAAGACCGACTGGCCGGAGATCGCATAGCGGACCTTGGTCTTGCCAAGCTTCAGCCGCTGGACGAGCTGCCCGATCGCTGCCTTGGTCTGGGACTGGCGAATCGAATCGGTGACTGGATCGGCAACGATGGATTCCGAGTCGTATGATTTGAGGACGAGGCCGCCATTCTTCGAGGGTTCGAAAACGGCCATGCCGATCCGCTGGGAACCGATGTTGAGAGCGACGGTGGTCTGGTTGTCAGCCATGATGAAAATGCGAGAGAGAAGGGTGAGACTGAAAAGTCAGCCGGGTGATTTGGAAAAAGCCGAAATGCGATCAGCGGCGGTCCTCGGCGATTTCCGCGTAGCGGTCCCACCAGAGCATCTTGAACGGGGTCTCGTTCTTGTTGAGGAGGGGGAACCTGGAACTCATGTCGGAAAGGCTCGGTGCATTCCACCAGCCCTCCTTCATCTTGGAGGTGCCTTCGCCGACCTTGACGCCGTTGACGAGAACTTCGATCCCGACGACCTCGAGCGCATCCTTGCCGGCACGGTCCTTGCCGGTCAGGCGCTTGAAGAGGTTTGGGGAAATGTAAACGGAGGAGTAGAAGGCCTCATCCACTGGCACGTTGATGTGGGTGATGTCCTTGGAAAGCTTGACCGGACCCTTGGCGCCTTCGACGCCCTTGACCGCGACATACCACTTGACCGTCACCTGATCGATGAAGCCGATCTTCTTCTGCTCGGGGTTGGCGGCAGGAATGGTGATCTCAGCTTCCGCTTCCAGCCAATCCTTGGGCTTGAAGGTTTTGTCCTTGCCGACATTCATCTGCGGCGAAGGCAGGGCATCGAAATCGATCTTGCCGATTGTGGCCTTCTGCTGCTGGGCATTCAGAGAGGCGGAGGTGAGGAGGGCGGCGAGGGCCAGACCGATGGAGAAGGTTTTACTGAGCGAGGTGCGCATACATTTCAGGTTTCCCCAACAACTAGGGAAGACCCTTTCAGGTTGGCCAGAGAAAACCTCGTGGTCACCGCAAAAAATCCTCGGTCGTATTTACATTGATGATCACCGCAGGAAGCCATGGCGATTGACGAAAAACCCGATCCGTGCATCGCTACGACATGGTTTCGAGGCTGTTGCGATTCGAGTCCGGACGAACGCGCGTCGTCGGGAGCATCGGGGATTCAGAAGTGCTGCGTAAGACTACGGATGCTTCTGCTCTGGAAGATTGTGACGTGGTCGAGATCCGTCTGGACATTCTGGCGGCTGAAAATGCCCTGGACCGCTCCTCATGGAGTCATTTGATCAAGGTGCCGATCCTTTTCACCGCCCGCCGCGAGGAGGAAGGTGGTGTCATTTCCAGCACCGCAGCCGAACGATCGTCGTGGATCGAACTGGCCATCGACGATGCGGCGGCCATCGACATTGAGGTGGCCAGTCTTGAGGAAATGCAGGCCATCGCGGCGGTTTTGAAATCACGTGGAGTCCCGCTTGTTGCGTCGTTTCACGATTTCACCGCCACTCCACCGCAGGAGGTCTGGCAGCAAAAACTCGAGATCGCCCGAGCGGCCGGGGCCGCTGTATTCAAGGCGGCCGCGAGGATCCGGCAGCCATCGGATCTGGCCTCGTTGGCCGAATTTCAGTCGATCAACCACGGGCTGCCAGTGGCCATGATGGGAATGGGCGCGCTCGCTCCGGTTTCCCGGGTGCTCTGTGCCCAATACGGCTCGGTGTTGAACTACGGATACCTGGGAAATGTGCCCACAGCTCCTGGCCAGTGGAGTGCGGCCAGGCTCAAGGACGCGATCGCCGCAGTCGAGCCTGTCCCGGATCACTCAGCGACCGGAATTTCATAGAGTTCACTGCTGGAAAGGGTGCCCAGCGAGTATAGGAAACCTCCATGCACCAGCACCCGCCCGTTGCCCAACAAGACGGAACTGTGGCCCTGTCGGGCGGTGGAAAGCGGGCCGGTGGCAGTCCATCCGCCGGTTGAGGGATCAAAAAGCTCGGCGTTTGCGAGGTAGCCAGCGCTCCCATAACCGCCCACGACCAGCACCTTGCCGCCGGGCAGAAGCGTGGCGGTGTGGAAATAGCGCGGGCGGACCTGGGCCACGGTCGAAGTCCACAATCCGCTCGCCGGATCAAAGATCTCCGCCGTCTGCGGCAGGCCCGAGAACAATCGACCGCCCGACACCAGCACCCTGCCATCGGCCAGCAGCGTGGCGCAGTGATCGATGCGCGCGGTGGGGGCGGTGCCCGTCAACGACCAGGTGCCAGCGACCGGATCATAAAGCTCCGAGCTGTTGAGGAAGGAAGTTCCATCGTGGCCGCGGGTCACCAACACCCGCCCATCATTCAGGATCGTCGCCGCGTGATTCAATCGAGCAAAGGACAGGGACGCGGTCACCGACCAGGAATCGGTGGAGGGATCATACAGCTCCGCGCTCTTCAACCTGCCGCTTTCTCCAAACCCTCCCGCGATCAGCACCTGGCCATTCTTGAGCAGCACGGCGGTGTGGCGGCTGCGCTTCTCCGAGCATGAGTTGGCATCACTCCACTGACCGGTCAGGGGATCGTAAAGCTCCGCAGTGTTGAGGGTGTTGGCCCTGACCGAATCAGTCCCGCCCACCACCAGCACCCTGCCATCCGGCAACAGGGTGGCCGTGTGGTCCTGCCGGGAAACGACAAGTTCACCCGTGCCGGACCATTGCCCCGACGCGGGGTCATAGAGTTCGTTCTGCGTCAGCGGACGAGTGCCATTCCGCTCGTTGAATCCTCCCGCGACGAGAACCCTGCCATCCGCCAGCAAGGTGGACGTGTGTCCCTGTCTGGCCTCGGCCATCGGAGTGCCTGCGGAAAAGGTCTCGATCGTGGCCGTCTGGCGAATGACGACGATCTCGTAGCGTTGCTTCGTGACGCCGTCCGGCGCGGTCACCAGCAGGCTGACGAGGGTGTTTCCCACGTTCAGCGGCACGGAAAGTGATGTTCCTGATGAAACGGGATTCCCGTTCACCTCGATCACGCTTGCCGGCTGAGCCCCTCTCGGAGCGAAAGCAAGCGCCGCCTTCTGGTGCGGCACCAACACCCTGTAGCTCCGCGTGGAGGAGGTGTAGCGGGGTCGGAAGCCCTCCACGTCAGGTCCGAGCGAAAGCAGGCCGGCATCATTGCTGAGCGTGGCGAAACTCACGGTTTCGCCATAGCCCGTGCCAAGGCTGTTGGTGGCATAGGCGGCAAAGGCATACGAGGTTCCCGGCACCAGTTCTGTTAGATCCGCCCCCATCGGGCCGGTTCCGAGCGGCGACGTCACCACCCTGACGCCACTTCCACCGAGCCTCGGTGCGGGGTTGACCAAAAACGGGGCGATCACGAAGCCACGCTCGGTGATCTCCCCTCCCTCATCACTTCTAACAGAACCTTCCAACGCGGCGGAGGTTCCGAGCAGTTGCCTGGCCTGTCCCGTCGAAACCAGAGGCACGCCGACCAGGGTCCGGAAGGTTCCCGTCGCCGTGTAACGGGTGCCGGTGCTGCTGGTGACAAAGGCCTTGAACGAGTAATCCACCGAAGGAGAGAGCCCCGAGGCCCGCACGCTGAACTGGCCCAACGGCTCGGTCGAGGTCAGCACCTGCACGCCCAGCCCGCCGAACACAGGATCAGGGTTTTCCAAGGCCCGGGAAAGCAGCACGCCCTGGCTGATGTTGCCGCCGGAGCTGATGCCCGCCACCCTGCCTCCCAGCGTCGCCCCCGTGCTGGTGACATCGCCGACAGTTGGTGCCACGATGCTTGCCAACCTCTGGGATACGATGAACGCCGTACTTGGCGCTCCGTTGACGGAAACCGTGACGAGGGCGAAATCGGAAAAGACTTCGATCGGAGCCGTGACCAGACGGTTGCCCGCTGCTCCATCGATCACGCAGGGAAGCCAGGTCGTCTGACCGTTGCCCAGCCTTCTGAGTTGCAGCACCGGGGTGCCCGTCGCCGAGTCCTGGACGCCATTGCCGCCAGACGCCCCGGAATTGACCGGCCAGCCGCGGCCCTCCACCACCAGCCTGCGGGTGGCGTCGAAGTAGGCGGCCGTGATGACAGGCTTGGCCCCCTCCGATGGCCCGGCATCGAACTGCTCGGACGTGCCTGAAACATTGGCTCCCAGGTAGCCCCCAGCGATCAAGACTCGGCCATTGGGTTGGATCGACGCACCAGGATTCACGCGTGGGGAAACCGCTCCGGCTCCAGCCCATTTCCCCGTGGCCGGCTCAAAAACCTCCAGGCTCCCCGTCGGCCCGCCACCCGAGATGCCGGCCGCGACCAGGACCCGGCCATTCGGCAGCACCGTCGCCGAATGAAGGTAGCGGCCGAGCGTGAGCGATCCGGTGAGGGTCCATCGCGCGGTCTTGGGATCGAACAGCTCGCAAGTCGCCAGTGCATTCACCCCGATGCCGGCCGCGACCAGCACCTGACCACTCGGCAAAAGCGAGGCGGTGTGGCTCTGGCGGGCGGCCACCATCGTCCCTGTGGCCGTCCATTTGCCGGTCTTCGGGTCGTAAAGTTCCACATGATTGAGGACCCCGCTGCTACCCGTTCCGCCCGCGACGAGCACACTGCCGCTCGGCAGGAGGACGGCGGAATGATCCCGGCGCGCCCGGAGCATCGGCCCCGTCGTGGACCACAGCCCGGTGGCGGGATCGAAAATCTCCGTCACGGCGGTTGGTCCACCGCCGGTGATCGAGCCGCCGGTCACGAGCACCCTGCCGTCCGCCAGCAAGGTCGAGACATGGGAATCGCGGGCGACCGAAAGGGGCCGGACCAACTGGCTACTTGCGGTGGATGGATCGATCAGCTCCACGCTTGCCAGCGGTTGACCCGAGGCGTTTCTCCCCCCTGAAATCAGAACCCGCCCATCACCGATCAAGGTCGCTGCATGAAAACGCCGGGCCTGCTGCAACTGACCGGCTGCAACCCAGGTGTTGCTGCTGGAATTGAAAACCTCCATTCCGGCCAGAAGTCCCCCACCCTGCCCATGTCCACCTGCAGCCATCACCTTTCCGTCCGGAAGAAGGGTCATCGAGTGCTCCACTCTCGCGACCCCCAACGACCCGGCGGCGCTGGCGGAAGCACTTTGGAGATCGAAAATTTCGGCCGTCCTGAGCTTGAGGCTGAGCTGACCTCCAGCCGACACCAGCAGCTTGCCGCTGGCCAGCAACACGGCGTTGTGGCCGCGCCTGGCCCCGATCATTGAAGCCGGAACACTCCAGGTGCCAGTGGCGGAATCATACAGCTCCGCCCGGACCTGGTCCGCCGTGCCGTTGTTCCCTCCGGAGACCAGCAGCCTGCCGTTCGGGAGGAGGCTCGCGGTGTGGTCGATCCTCGCCACGGCGAGACTTCCGGTTGCCTGCCACTTTCCCGTCGCCGGGTCATAGAGTTCCGCTGTCGCCACCGGGGATTTCAAAGCACCCGCGACCGCGAGCACCCTGCCGTTCGGCAATAGAGTGGCCGTGTGGCTGGAGCGGGCCACCAGAAGACTCCCAGTCGCGGTCCACCGCCCGCCGACCGGATCATAGAGCTCGGAGCTTGCCAGGGCGACGCCCCCTGCGAGCCCGCCGGAGACGAGCAAGCGTCCATCCGGCAGAAGCGCGGCCGCCTGCTTGCTGCGGGCCCCAGCCATGGGAGCAGTCGCGGTCCACAGCCCCGTCGCCGGATCGTAGAGCTCGACACTGGCCAGGGAAGCCCCGTTGGTTCCGCTGCCCCCTGCGACCAAGACCCGACCGTTCGGCAGCAGGGTCGCGGTGTGGAAACTGCGGGCGACGGCCAGCGAGCCCGCCGCCTTCCAGGTTCCAGCCACAGGATCATAAATCTCTGCCGTGGCAATTGTCGTGGTTCCACTCGTTCCTCCGACCACCAGCACCTTGCCGCCGGGAAGCAGGGTCGCCGTGAACGATTTCCTGGCCCTCGCCATCGACCCAGTGGCCGACCAGACGCCGGTCGAGGAATCAAACAGCTCCGCCGTCGCAAGGTCACCGAAAATCCCCGCGCCTCCGACCGTCAGCACCCGACCATCTCCCAGCAGCGTGGCCGACGCAAACTGCCGTGCTGTTACGAGATTTCCAGTTGCCGCAAACGAAGCCGCCGCCCGCGCATTCGTCCCGCCACAAAGGACCAGAACGAGCGCCGCAGCAAGGGCCAGAAGGCACTGAAAACGCTGTTGGAGATGAGGCATGAAGGCCGGTTCGCTAAGAGACTGTTATTAGCTAAACCATTCCACTGAAAAAGCCACCCATTCCAAGCCCTGCAACGGAGATTGATTGGATGAGCCCTTCAACCGGAACGCGGCCAGATCAGCTCGACCGGAATCCGCGGCTCGTTCAGAGGGTCAAAACAAAAACGGCGGGCCTTGCGGACCGCCGTTCCGAGATGGTGGATCGTTCGGATCACTTGTCGTCAGGACCAGGCACCGAGATCGGCGGCGTCACCGCTTCCACCGGCGCACGGCGTGGACCACCCTGCATGCCGGGCAGTCCCATGCCGGGAGGCATTCCCTGGGGTCCGCCTTGTGGGCCGCCCGAAGCAGCGGGAGCTTCGGCCTTCTTGAGAAGCGCGGCCTTGTCCTTGAGCAGGGGCTCCACAGTGGACTTCGCGACCTCGTAGGTTCGTCCCTTCAGAGCCTGCTCGGTTTCAAGCTGCTGCTGCAGGGCCTTGAGCCGGGAAGCAAAGGCCTCATCCTTGGACTTGGCGTCCTCGGGCTTCTCATCGGCCTCCTTCTTGCGCTCCTTGGCCAGATCAGCCGAAACCTCGACGGTCACAAAGTAATTGTCGGTCGCGGCAGGTGCCCCTTCGGCCGACGGTGCTTTCCCTTCCGCTGGCTTCGCGGGGGTGAGGGTGAAGTTGTATTTGAAGCCCTCGACGGTCTCGATGACCACCTTCTGTTTCTTGTCCGGCTGATCGCGCTTGGCGAGTTCGGCGGCCGTCACGACGTCCTCGAAGCGTCCAAAGGAAAAGACGCTCTTCAGGGCCGTGGTGGAGGGCTCGTCGAGGCCTTCTCCGGGTGCGCCTTCCAGCACGAAATTGGCGTTCTCGTCCGCCCGGGTGAGCTTCCAGGCCAGCTCGTCCTTACCGGGCTGGGTGATCGAGATCGACTTCGGCTTCTCGACGTTCGTGAACTCCTGGGAGATCCATTCAGTGGGCTTTCCGACCAGGTTGCCGAACAGCTCGCTGGTCCGGTAAATGCCGGTTTCGTCCGCATGATTGCGCACGAAGCGACCGGTCGCGCCGCCACCTGAACCCGCCATCGGATCGGCTTCCTCATCGCCTTTTCCGCCAAAGGATTTCCCGAGCGAGATCTTGGCGAGCTCCTTGCCCGAAGCATCCGCGAAAGCGAGCGTGTAGCCGCGGTCCTTGGCGACGGACGAGGCTTCGTCCATGCCGAAGCGCGGGGCAAAGGACGGGCCCGCCTCCACACCTTCGACGACCTTGAGCTCGGCGACGGTGCGGATCAACGCGACCACGTTCGAAGTTTTGGAAGGGTAGCCGTCACGTTCCTGGACGGCCCACTCCTTCTTCTCGTTGCGGACAAGGGTGACGGTGCCATCGGCGGAGGTGATGGTGACTTTCGCGACATCGTTTGCCGGGAAGCTTTCCAGCAAAGTCTGACCGGCGGACCGGGCAGTATTGCTCTTGACCTCGTGGGTCTGATTGACCTTCACAAGGGCAAAAAGTCCGACAAGGACGATGGCGGCGATCCAGAGGATGATGACCTGACGTTTGGACATGGCGTTGGAAGTTTGAAGTTGGGGAAGTGGGGTTCAGCGGGCGCGTGTCTTGGTGCTGCGAACGATGAACAACCCGATGGCGAAGAGGATGACCAGGAACGGCATGCCAGCCACGTTCAGCAGCGTGATGCGGCCGGTCAGTGCATCCTTCTGACTTTGCAGTCCCTTCTCCATGTCGCGAACCTTCTTGCTCGCGTCACGCTGTTGTTTCTGGACGCTCTTGATGGTCGCTTCCTGTTCGGGCGATGCGATCGGGTCGTTGAGCTTGCTCTTCTCCGCCTGGAGGGCTTGGAGCTTCTCGATGGCAGCCTTTTCATCCTCACGATACTTGGCGATTTCGGCACCGACCTTCTTGTCGAAATTGTCCTCCATTTCCTGGATGACCTTGAAGGGACGACGCGTGGCCGAACGGCTGCGGGCGCCGATCAGGTATTGCGATCCAGCCGCCTGGTCGATGACGTTCATCAACAGCGAGGAGTTGCCATTGATGGGCGAGACCATCTGCATGCCGCCGAAGTTCTGCACGGAATAGGCGAAGCGATCGTAGAAGGCATCGACGTCCCCAATCAGGAAAACATTGCCAGGAGCGGTGGCCTCCTTGAGGGAATCCGGCTTCTTTTCCTCGGGCTTGGCAGCGTCGCCTTCGGGCTTCGGCTCAGTGGGCTTTCCATCCGGGAAGGCGGACTTGAAATTGCCGCTGAGGGAAAGCACCAGATCAAAGGCATGGCCTTCGCGCTTCATCGTCGTCGCGATCGAGGGATCGAGCTGCGAGGCCCTCATTGGGTCGACGAGTCCGGCGTTCTCCGAAGTCTTGATCAGGGTGTTGGCCGAGACACCCGCTCCGCCTGTCTTGGTGAAGGCACCGGGAAGGAACAAGGTGACGCTGTCGAGAGCGCGGGTTATGACGTCCTCCTTCTGAGGCATCGCATCCTTGGTAAGGGTCAGGACGGCAGCAGCCTTGCGGTTGCCCTGCATCACGGTGGCGTAAGAACCGTCTGCAACGACCTGGCTGGATTCGAAGGAAACGCCCCAGTTCTTCAACAGGGTGGGAAGCGTGGAGGTCGGGGCCACACCGCCGCCACCCATCATCGGATTGCCACCGCCGACCATTTGCGCGGCGACGGAGTAGGGATCGAGACAGGCGATGACCGTGCCGCCCTGGAGAACATACTGGTCAACCGCGAACTCGGCGGCGGGGGTGATGCCGGCGGGATGGAAGAGCAGCAGGACCTTGATTTCCTTCGGGTCGATCTTCTCCGGGGTCATCGTCAGGTTGCGGATCTCGTAGCTCTGCTTGAGCTGCTGGTAAATGACCCAGCCGGGAGTCGGCGGCTGGCCCGGCATCATGGCAGGCGCACCTTCCAGATCGAAGGCGGACATCACGCCCACCACCGGCTTGCGGGTGGCGCTGACCTCAGCAACCGCTTTCGAAAGATGATACTCAAGCATCGTCTCGTCGCGGGGATCGAGGAAGGGAATCGTGGTTGTCTTGTCGAGGCAGGAGACGGCGAGTCCGAAGTACAGGTTGGACTCGTTGACTCGCTGGATGCCGTCGAGATTGGCGGAGTCCTCGGCGTCGGTGTCGGGCTGCGGATCGAGGTTCTTCACGCGGACCTTCCCGTCGGCGAGGTTGGTGTATTCCTTCAGCATGTCATCGACGTGCCGCATATGGAGTTTCACATCCTCCCGGATGTAAGGAAGACTACGGGAGGCGTAGTAGCGGATCACGACCGGAGCCTGGAGCTCCTTGAGGATCGACTTGGTGCCATCCGACAGGGTGTAGACCTTGTTCTCGGTGAAATCGACACCGCGATGGCCGATGCCGAGCGAGGAGACCAGCAGGTTGCCGAAGACGACGATGAGGATCAGGGCGACAATCCCGAGGACAACCCGGGTCACCGGTTGAGTGGTTTTGGCAGACATGGCTTGGAAAAAAGTGAGTTTCTGGATTCGGGTTCAGGAACGCTTGGCGGAAAGAACGGCACTGGTGCCGAACAGGCAGGCCGAGATGATTGCGGCGAACCAGACGAAGTCCTGGATGCGGAACAATCCACGGGCAAGGGACAGGTAGTGGTCCCAGACACCGATGGCTCCGATCGAGGTTGCGAGCCAATCCCAGATTGCCTTGGAGTAGGTCTGCATGAAGGGCTCGAAGGTGCCCAGCACCAGAATGATGCAAACGGCGGCCGAGACCACGAGGCAGATGACCTGGTCACGGGTGAAGGCGGACACCAGCAGCGTGATGGCGAGGAAGGTGCAGCAGACGAGGAAGGCACCAATATAGCCGGAGAGGATCGTCCAGTTGTCCGGATCCCCCAGCCAGTTCACCGTGATCCAGATCGGGAAGGTCAACACCAGTGCGATGAGCCAAACGGCGGCGGCGGCGAAGAATTTCCCGAAAATCACGCTGCGGGTGGAAATCGGGAACGTGCCGAGCAGTTCGATGGTTCCATTCCTTTGCTCGTCGGTCCACAGCTTCATCCCGACCGCCGGAACCAGCACCATCAGCACCAGCGGCAGATAGAGGAAGAACGAGTAGGTCAGGGAGGCATCACGCGCTTCCAGGAAGCCTCCGAGCGTGAAGGTGAAAACAAGCGAGAGGAACAGGAACACCACGATCACCGCGTAGGCGATGGGATGGGTGAAATAGCTCACAAACTCGCGTTTGAAGATGGTCCAGATGCTTTTCATTTTTACAGAGTTAAAAGTTAGGAGTTAGAGGTTATTGGGTCGGATTCTTTGCCTTTTAACAAATAACTCCTAACCAATAACCGAAACCGTCAGGCCGCCGTATCACGCGTGGTCACCCTGCGGAACAGGTCGTAGAGCGAACCGGTGCCGGACTGGGCAAGGAGCTGGGCGGGAGTGCCGTCGGCAACGATGACGCCGCGATCCACAATGACCGCGCGGGAGCAGGCGGCTTCGACTTCCTCGAGAATGTGCGTGGAGAACAGCACGGTCTTGGTCTGGCCGAGGCGCTTGATGAGCTGGCGGATCTCGTATTTCTGGTTCGGGTCGAGACCGTCGGTCGGCTCGTCGAGAATCAGGATCTCCGGGTCGTGCAGCAGCGATTGCGCGAGGCAGGTGCGGTGACGGTAGCCTTTGGAAAGGGTGTCGATCGACTGGGCGGCGACGGAACCGAGGAAGCAGGTGTCGATCGCACGATCCACGGCGTCCTTTTTCGCGGTGCCGGAAAGACCGCGGACGTCGGCGCAGAAGCGGAGGAATCCGACGACGGTCATGTCGTTGTAGAGGGGCGCGGACTCCGGAAGGTAGCCGACCTTTTTCTTGGCCTCGGTGGGGTTGTCCACGATGGAAATGCCGCAGAGGCGGGCGTCTCCGGAGGTGGGTGGGATGAAACCGGTGACCATGCGCATGGTGGTCGACTTGCCGGCGCCATTCGGCCCGAGGAAGCCCAGGACTTCGCCCGGGCTGACCTTGAACGAGAGGTTGTCGACGGCGGTTTTGGTTCCGAACTGCTTCGTGAGGTTCTCGACTTCGATCATGGGTGGTTGGAAAATTGAGTTGCCGGGTAGGCGTGCGTGTCAGCGATGCCGAATCCGGGGTGCGTCTTGAATTTTTCAAAGGCGGATCATTTTCAATCGAAAAATGGTGGTCGATTTTTCCGATGACCCGGGAGCGGGAATGTGTTTAGAGAAAGGCGGATGAGCGACGATAATCGTGCGGAAATCAAACTGGAGTTCGACACCCCGCAGTTCCTGCAGTCGCTCTTTGCCAATGAGCCCAGGAATCTGGCGTACTTGGAGACCAAGCTCGGGGTCGTGGCGGTGACCCGCGACGGCTGGGTCCTGCTGTCCGGTCCCAGCGATCAGGTCGAGCGGGCAAAGTCGGTTTTCCACGATCTGGAACAGGCCCGGAGGAACGGCGCGGACATCTCGACCCGCGACTTCCATCTCTCGGTGGACGTGGCGGTGGATGGCAGCGACGTGAAGGTCGCCAAACTGGCCGAGGTCCGCCTGTTGGGCCTGCGCGGACGAAAGCCGGTGGTCCCCAGAACCCCACACCAGCTTGAATACCTCCGCGCGATCGAGAAAAACGACGTCGTCTTCGGCCTCGGCCCTGCGGGGACCGGCAAGACCTACCTCGCGATGGCGATGGCGCTGACGATGTTGAAAAAGCGGCTCATCGGTCGCGTCGTGCTGACCCGACCAGCGGTGGAGGCGGGCGAGGCGCTCGGGTTCCTGCCTGGGGATCTGAAGGAGAAGGTCGCGCCCTACCTGCGACCACTCTACGACGCCCTCCATGACATGCTCGATCCCGAGGAAGGGCAGCGCTACCTGGAGGACGGCACCATTGAAATCGCCCCTCTGGCCTTCATGCGCGGTCGGACGCTCGCCAGGTCCTTCGTCATCCTCGACGAGGCCCAGAACACCACCCGCGAGCAGATGTTCATGACTCTCACCCGCCTCGGGGAGGGATCACGCATGGTGATCACCGGGGACGGTTCGCAGATCGACCTGAAGCCGGGCCAGGCGTCCGGGCTGGCCGAGGCCGAGCGGGCGCTTCAGGGGATCGAGAGCGTGGAATTCATCCGCTTTTCCAAGGGGGACATCGTCCGTCACCCGGTGGTGGCGCGGATTGTGGAGGCCTACGAGTCACATCGGGGCAAGCCTTGATTTCCCATGAACCTGACCCGCCTTTTCAGTCTGGTGAGTGTGCTGATGGTCCTGGTGAGCCTGGGCCTGGTGGCGGTGAAAATGCTCGTTCCAGCCCTGTTCATCCTGGGCACCATTCTGGTGGCCGGGATCGCCCTCGCGGCCGCGAACTGGCCCCGCTGACGGTCGGGAATTGCGGATTGCCAAGGGGTCCCGGCTGGGCTAGAACTCCCGCCCGTGAGGGGCGCGGTGCACGCGCCCTTTGCCGTCCCTGAACCGATCACGCCTGTGGGATTTCTGGATGAAATCAAGCGCTGGAGACTGGCCCGCCAAGGTCTTTCGTCCGGAAAGAAACGCCGCGTTCATTGTGAGAGCGCGGCGATGCAGTCGCTGGAGTTCAGCGTCTGGGTGCGCTTCGCCCTCTATGCCACCTTTGCGGCGGGCAGCTCGGTCCTGGTCCTCAAATCGTCCGCTCAGTCGGTCTTTTCCGCCGATCCCCTGAAGGGCACGCTCTCCGGCCTGATCCTGGCGCTGACCGCCCTGGCCACCTTCCATTTCGGCCGCGAGGCCTCCTGCCGGCGCAACAGCCGTGTGGTACTCGTCCTCGGTGGCATGCTCGGTCACCTTGGAGTGATCCGCCTGGTAATGGGATTCACCTCCGATGCTCCCGGATCGGGAATGCTCCACTTCCTGTTCCTTCCGTTCGCGCTGGCTCCGATGCTCCACAGCGTGCTCCTCGGTCGGTCGATCGGAGCCTTTTCAGCGATCTACGTCAGCCTGATCGGGGCGCTCCTCGTGCCGGATGGCGATGCTCTTGGCTATCTGATCCTGAGCCTGATCAGCGGCATGACCGGGGTCCTCGTGACGACCCAGGTGTCGAAGCGGGTGCAGCTTCTCAGGGCTGGACTGCTGGTCGGCTGTGCGACCCTGCTTCTCGGACTGCTCCTAGGGCGCCTCGAACTCGGCTCGATCTTCGGCCGTGGAGGCATGGACCATCTTCAAACGATCGGCCTGGAGGCCGCCGCCGCCTTCGGCACCAGCATCGCCACCGCCCTCGTCGTCGGTGGTCTGCTGCCGGTCTTCGAGGGCGTGTTCCAGCTCACCACCGGCATCAGCTGGCTGGAACTCAGCGACCTCAACCACAAGCTCCTCCGCCGGATGCAGCTCGAGGCCCCGGGGACTTTCCACCACAGCCTGATCGTTGCGGCCCTGGCCGAAGCAGCTGCGGAAAGCATCGGCGCCAACGCCCAGCTTTGCCGCGTCTGCTCCTACTTCCACGACGTCGGCAAGCTCAAGAAGCCCGAGTATTTCATCGAGAACCAGCACGACGGCACCGAGAATCCGCACGACTCGCTCACCCCCACCATGAGCGCCCTCGTGATCATCGCCCACGTCAAGGACGGCGTCGATCTGGCGGTGAAACACAAGCTCAACCCCAGGATCATCGATGTGATCCAGGAACACCACGGCGATTCCCTCGTCGCCTATTTCTACCGCAAGGCCCAGGAACAGAAGAAATCCGAGCTGGAAAAAGTCGAAAAGGGCCTCGGCAACCCCGAGGACCTGCCCCACGTGGAGGAAAAGAATTTCCGCTACCCGGGCCCGAAACCCCGCGCGGTCGAAAGCGGCATCGTCTCCCTCGCCGACTCCATCGAAAGCGCCTCACGTTCGCTGAAGAAGCCCACCCCCGCCAAAATCCGCGGCATGATCGACGACATCGTGAAAGCCAGGATCGAGGACGGCCAGCTCGACGACTGCGCCCTCACCCTGAGGGAGCTTTCAAAGGTGAAGGAAAGCTTCGCCAACACCCTGCGTTCGATGCTCCACAGCCGGATCGACTATCCCAAGGACGATGACAGCAAGACCGCAGCCGCCAACCGCCGCAGCGACACGCAGAAGATGATCGTGCCGCCGCCACTGGATCGCGATGCCACTCGGGGCGGTCGTTCGCAGCGCGGGGACGCCGCCGCCTGAGGCCGCATTCCTCTCCAACCACCACGCCCATGAGCCTCGAAGTCATCGTCGGAAACCACCAGGAAGCCGTCCAAATCCCGGAAGGTTGGCTGACCGCCATGGAGGAGGCCGCCGCCGACGTGGTGAGGCTCGCCCTCGCCCGCGCCGCCCACGACGACTCACCGCTTTCATTGCTCGCCACCATCGAGGTCGCCCTCGTGGATGATGAAACCAGCGATCGGGTCCACCGCGATTTCATGGACATCGAGGGCCCGACGGATGTGATCACCTTCCATCATGGGGAAATCGTCATCGGAGCCGAGGTGGCGCTGCGCCAGGCGGCGGAGTATGGCGAGCCGCTCGGCCGCGAAATTTTCCGCTACCTCGTTCATGGCATGCTGCACCTGGCCGGACACGAGGACACCCTGCCGGACGAGCGCGATCGCATGGAAACCGCACAGGAGGCGATCATCGCCGAGATCTGGAACGAGGGCCTCAACGCGAAGCTGAGGTAGACCGCCAACTCATTCCTCTTCGTCCGGGGAAACCTCCTCTTCGGAGCCATCCGACAGGACCAGATCCTCCCTCACCGGCTCTTCCTTTTCCTCCAAGGGGGCTTCAGGTTCGATGGCGACAGGCTCCTCGACCACCGGATCCGGCAAACGTCCGCCGTTCTCCAGCATCAGGATGATGTCGGCCTGCACCTTGTCCACCTCGGACAGCGGAATGTCCGGATCGCGGATGATGTAAACCTCCCCATTCTTGCGGTGCTCGTAAACGCGGAGGATTCCGGTCGGCATCCGCTGGGTGTCGGTCTCGCGCAGCAGTCGCTGACGCTCCAGCATCACGGCCAGGATGTAGCGGACGTTTTCCGTGTGGTCCTCGTCCTCCTCCACCAGCCGCTTGAGCAGGCTTTCCACGCTCTCCTTCTCCACCATCCCCGGCTTTTCCTCGCTGACCGTGGCGTGAAACACCGCTTTCCAAAAAGAGAACGGAGCCTCATCCGCCTCGCTGCGGGCCGCCCAGGCCTCGACCGTGAAATCCTTGCGCAGGTAGCCGCTGGACTCGGGATCGGGAAACAGCGCGGTCACGATCGGTTGTCCATCGACGAAGGCCACGCCGCTGGCGGCGCAGTCACGGGAGCGGGAGCGGATATGCCAGGATTCAGCGAGGGCCATGAGGGAGGTGATTCGAAGCTCTGGATTCGGAACTCGGACAAGAGTCACGCACCGGTGAAAAGTCGGCGCAAGCTTTGATGCAGCGGCCGCCCAGCCATCCGGCGTTGAAAGAGGAAGGCACCCAGCAGGGCGAAGATCGCATTCGGGGACCACGCCGCGAGGGCGGGCGCGATGTAGGACGCCTCCCCCAAGGCCAGAAACACGGTCGTCAGGAACAGCAGGGCCACCGACAAGGCCACCGCCATCGCCACCCCGCCGGTGGAGCCACGCCGCGAGAAATGGATGCCGAGCGGAGCCGCCAGCAGCACGGTGACCAGACACACCCAGGGCTGGGCCCAGCGATAGTGCCACTGGGTGAGATACGGCGCCGGGATCACGCTGAGCTCGTTTCCAGCGTTGGCAAGAAGCCAGCCGTTGAGGTCGGGAATCCCGAGATAAGGCGCGGACAGCGCCGGCTTGATGAGTTGCCATGGGGTCTCGGGCCAGCCGGGTTGGACCAGAGGCTCGGAGTATTCGGTGAAGTCCGGCGGCATGTCCGGCTCGAAAAGCCCGACCGTCGCCCCCTCGAACGACCACGTCCGGTCCGCTGGATTCCAGCTCGCCTGCGCGGCGGAAAGCCGGGATTTCAGGCTGCCATCCGGCCGGGTGGTGGTCACCTCCACCGCTTGCAGCGGCCTGCCCTTTTCGTAGTCCTTCGGAAATGTGCCCACCATCCACAGGCGATGCTGTGGCGGATTCCGGTAGAGCACGTTCGAGGCCGCCAGAACGGTCGTCCCCTTCGCCTTCTGCAGGATTTCCTCGGACGCGCCATCCGCGACAGGAGCCCAGTGGTAGTTCAACCCGGCACACAGCAGCGCGCTGAAAACCCCGGCCAGAATCAGCGGCAGACAGATCCGCGGCAGGCTGCGCCCGGCCTGGATCATCGCCACGATCTCGCGGCTCTTCGAAAGCTTGCCCAGACAGTAGAGCAGCGACAGCAGCAGCGAATAGGGCAGCAGCAGCAGCAAGATCGCCGGCAGCCGGGTTCCATAAAACATGGTCAAGGCCCTCATCATCTCGTCGCTCTGACGGAGATCGTTCAGGTTGTTCTGAAGGTCCATCAACAACCAGATCGTCAGCAGCGACGCGAAACAGATCGCAAATATGCCGAAGAACTGCCGCGCCAGGTAGCGGGCAAGGATCCCCCCACTCGCATAGGCAAAGCCCGCCAGTGCTGGCAGGAAACAGATCACTCCAAGGATCTTCGGCCGCATCAGGTGGGCCGGCGCGTCGGAATCCGGAAAGCCCAGCAACTGCGCATCCACCGCCTTCGCCTCCGCCGGCACCAGCCAGGAAAACAGCCCCACCCCCAGCAGCAACAGCAGCAGGGGCACCAGGCCGCGTTTCAAGGTCTCGGAGGAAAAAGGCATGATGCGTCGAACGGCGGAAGCATGTCCCTCCCCTGCCCCGGGTGTCGAGTGTGTTGTCAGGAGGTTCCGGAACTTGCGGCTTGGCAGGAGGCCTCAGGCGGGATGCGATGCACCTGCCCATGATCGCCATCACCGAAGGCCAGCCGCTGCCCGGATTCGCCGAACTGGTGCGCGATGCCTTTTCGACGAAAGGCGTGCTCGCGAAGTCGCGCGACTTCGAGTTCCGCCCGCAGCAGCAGGAGCTGGCCGTCGCCGTGGCCGAGGCCCTGATCAAGGCCGAGCCCCTCGTCGCCGAGGCCGGCACCGGGGTCGGGAAATCCCTCGCCTACCTCGTACCCGCCGCCCGCTTCGCCCTCGAGACCGGCCGGAAAGCGGTCATCTCCACTCACACCATCAACCTCCAGGAGCAGCTCGTCCGCAAGGACATCCCCATCGTCCGCAAGCTCCTCGGCGACGACCTCCCCGCCGTCCTGCTGAAGGGCCGCCAGAACTACCTCTGCCCGCAACGCCTGAAGCGCGCCCGCGAACAGGCGGCCGACCTTTTCACCACCAGTGAAAGCGAGGAGCTCGAAGCCATCCGTCGCTGGGCGGAAGGCACGCGCGATGGCACCCTCAGCGACCTCGACATCCAGCCATCGATGAAGGTCTGGCTCCAGGTCTGCAGCGAGGCCCACATCTGTACCGCCCGCCACTGCGGCCCGCGCGGCGACTGCTTTTTCCAGGAAGCCCGGAAAGCCGCCGCCGATGCCAAGCTGATCGTCGTCAACCACACCCTCTTCTTCGCCCTCCTCAACAGCACCGAGGACGCCGAGGGAAAACCCGAGGGCTTCCTTTTCCCAAACGACTTCGCCGTCCTCGACGAGGCCCACACCATCGAACAGGTCGCCGCCATCCAGCTCGGCCTCCGGCTTTCCCAGTCCGGCCTGCGCTTCGACCTCCAGAGGCTGCACCATCCACGCACCAAGAAGGGCCTGCTGAAATCCTTCCGGAAAGCCTCCGCCATCACCGCGGTCGATGAGGCCATCCAGGCCGTGGACCGCTTCTTCCACCACCTCGGCGACTCCGCCCGCTTCGGCGATTACTCGAAGGAGTTCCGCGTGCGGAAACCCGAACTCGTCCCCAACACCCTCGCCGAACCGCTCCGCATCCTCTGGCAGGAAATCGACGACCTCGCCTCCGACATCGAGTCCGAGACCACCCGCTCCGAACTCCTGGACGCCTCCCGCCGACTCCGCGAAGCCCACGGCGCCGTCTCCGTGTTTCTCGATCAGAAGGACGAGGACAGTGTTTACTGGGTCGAGCGCAGCGGTCGCGATGAAACGCAGTACTCCATGCACGCCGCGCCGGTGAATGTCTCCGAGCGACTGCGTCCGCTGCTTTTCGCGAAAGGCCGCAGCATCGTTCTAACAAGTGCCACCCTCGGCGTCGGCGATCCCCAGCTTGGTTGGTTCCGGGGACGTGTCGGAGCCGAGTCCGCACGAGCCCTTTCCATCGGCAGCCCCTTCGACTTCCAGCGGCAGATGAAGGTGAAGATCTACAAGGCCATCCCCGATCCCGGAACGCCGAAGTATGATGAGGAACTCGCCGCCGGCATCCGCGATGCCTGTGAACAGAGCGAGGGTCGCGCCTTCGTCCTCTTCACCAGTTACCGCACCATGCGCGATGCCGCCACGCGTCTGGAAAAGTTCTTCCAGAAGAAAAAGTGGCGGCTCCTCCTCCAGGGCGAGGGTCTGCCGCGCCATCGCATGATCGAGGAATTCCGCGCCGACGTGCACAGCGTCCTCTTTGGCACCGACAGCTTCTGGACCGGCGTCGATGTCCCCGGCGAGGCGCTTTCCAACGTCATCGTCACCCGCCTCCCCTTCGCCGTCCCCGACCATCCGCTCACCGCCCCAAGACTCGAAGCCACCGAAGCCGCCGGCGGAAATCCCTTCATGGAATACAGCGTCCCCGAGGCCATCCTCAAACTCCGCCAAG
>JAIXPW010000201.1 GCA_027485995.1 Verrucomicrobiaceae bacterium | reverse complement strand
AGGGGTCAGGGGTCAGGGGTCAGGGGTCAGGGGTCAGGAAGAGGATTGGAGATTGGAGATTGGAGATTGGAGATTGGAGATTGGAGATTGGAGATTGGAGATTGGAGATTGGAGATTGGAGATTTCGTCATTCGGAGCCCTGATTCGGTCTGGTCCATTCAAAAATCAACAATCGTCAGTCAACAATCGTCAATCCACGATTCCTCCTGATATCAGCCCCGACAGGTCGTCGGGGCGGCCCCCAAAAAAAGGACCTGATGTCATGGCCATGCCCCAAGAAAATCATTGTCAAATCAAGGATTCCAGCCATTCTGAACCTAGGTTGGACTTAGACGATATCAAGCGGCTAGATCCTACGAATAAGTACTGTTCGGTTGAAAACATGGCCGCGTATCGAACACTCGTCGCCAATCCATGAGCCCCCACTAACATGAAAGTAGCATACCCACTCGCGCTTGCGACCGTCGCCTTCCTCTCCTCCGGAATCCACGCAGAGGCGGCCGTGATTTATGACAACCAAGCGACCTTCATCTCAACCCTTCAGCCTGGCTACTATCTGGAGACCTTCCAGTCCACCAGTCCTCCCAACTACAGCTCGAACGGCTTCAGTTACACGCTGAGCTCGAACGGTGCCCTCTACCACTCCTCTAGCATTAGTGCCAACCCCGGCTCCTTTCTCACGATCACCTTTACCAGTGGCAATGTGATGGCGGTTGGTGGAGATTTCTTCAGTAAGCAAGTGGATTTCCTGCCCGGGCCTGCTGTCGTCAGCCTGAGCGATGGCACCCAGGCATTTTACTCACCGGACTTCTCGTCCTCCAGGTTCCTGGGTTTCGTCTCCGAGGATTCCTTCATCACGAGCCTGACAGTGGAAGCGCTGGGTGCATTCGATTCCGCGAACCTCGACAACGTGATCGTGGGTACCACCGTGCCGGAACCTTCGGCCGCCCTGCTGCTGGGGCTGGGGGCGTGGGGTGTCGTGGCCCGTCGCCGGCGCGAATGTTGCGGATGAAGTGCCTTTCCCGATATACACCGATCGCCCCGGGTATGCATCCTGTGCTTCGAGGATTTTAGAGAACGCTTCGAATCGACTCTTGCCACCAGCGTATGATCGCCGACCTCAAACTCCACTTGCCGAATAAGGCGCATCATCCAACCACTAGGAGCCGCCCTGTTTCCATGACTTTCCGTAATTACAACCTAAACCCCGTGATCCACGTCCGTCCCCGCTCCTAGTGGTGGATGTGCTCATCGTTAGCTAAGAAATGTCAGAATTAGATCACACCGCTGCGGCACTTCGCATTATGGGTGATGACCTTGATCCAGACGAGATTTCCAGTCTGCTCGGTGGAGAACCAACATTTTCCCAGCGGAAGGGCGATCAGATTATCGGGAAGGTCACCAAGCGCGTAAGAGTTGCCAAGAGTGGCATGTGGTCGATATCTGTTTCAGATCGTGAACCAGGTGATTTGGACGGCCAGATTGCTGAGATCCTGAATCCGCTAACCCAAGATCTTGAGATCTGGAAGGATGTCGTAAGCCGTTATCGGGCTGATCTGTTTTGCGGACTTTTCATGGGAAGCGGCAATGACGGATTAAGTCTTTCTCCCGAGTCTCTTCTTGCCTTGGGCTCTCGGGGCATTATGATCGATTTTGACATTTATAATGCCTGCGCGGATGAAGAGAGATCAATAAGCAAACAAGCCGCGTCATCCAACGGCGACAACCTCTCAAATTGAATTCGAGCTTCCATCCCGCCGTGGATGTGCTCTATCGATAGGCCAAGAAACTGAAGATGCCGACTCGCCCTAACCTTACCGTGATTCGCTGCGCGGACATCGACGCCTCGGCGGTGTTTTACAGGCTCACAGGTCTCGAGTTCGAGAAGCACCGGCACGGCACAGGCCCAGAGCACTACGCTGCCTCAGACGGGATCTGGACATTTGAGCTTTATCCGGCATCGGCCAAGTTTCCGACGGGCGGCTCGGCACGTATCGGATTTGCAGTGGATTCCTGCGATGAGGTTGTCGGTCGTTTGCAAGGTGCCGGGTTCTCCATTGAAGTTCCTCCGACAGATTCACTCTGGGGCAGACGGGCCGTCGCACTGGATCCCGATGGTCATCGCGTCGAACTCACATCCCCGCCCAGCCAATGAAGAGGCCCATCAAGCCGCAGCTTGCAACCCGTACCAGTCGGCCAGTTTACATGCTTTTCCGTAGCTCAACCATCAACGCCGTGATCGGCGCGCGCTCCCTATCTGGCAGGGGGGTAAGTGCTCCACATTCTGCAAGAAGTGTTACCTCAACCGAATGATCAAGAAGTTCGATCCGGTGCTCATTGTTGCGATCCCCCTGTTGGGTATCGTCGGAGGTGGCTATTTGTCACTTCCGACTACATCACTCACTCGTGGCAAGGAACCTTGGACTTCGAAGGCCCTTCTGGTTGGATTGGGCACGATGATCTTCGTTGTTGGACATTTTGGATTCAGAACCACTCTGCCCCCGATACTCTGGTCATGGTTGGCGGGATCCATCCTGTATTTCCTGATGGCATCGGTGGGTGGATTTCGGCAGCACATTGAGCCCTTCTTCGTGGCCCACATGATCGCATTTGCATGCCTCATGGGCCTCGCCTCTATAGAGCACAAGCCGCAGAACAAGCCGCATCGTTCAACCACTACCAGCCGTTCAGTTCCGATGACTTCTCCTGATTACAAGCCCAACCCCGTGATCGGCGCGCGATCCCGCTGATAGGTGTGCGCGTCCTCCACATTGGGTAGTAAAATGAAATACGACTGCCGTGCCGTCATGGAGCTGATTCGCACAGCGGATTTCGAGGCGATGGCCGAGCTCGCTGAGTGTTGCGACGACTTTCCGAGCGGCAAGGATGACTTTATCGGCAGGCATTGGATCACAAACGCCATCGACTGCGGCAGTGTGGAAGTCGTAGCGTGGATGCTTTCTCATGGCGCATCTGTCCCGATTGAAGTCGATGATGGCTATACCGTGCTCCACAGCGTGATTGAGCGCAGGAATGAAGATAAATATGAGATGATGAGGCTTTTGATTCAGGCAGGCGCGGACGTGAACGAGATCGGTATTCATGGGTATGCGCCAGCTCATCAGGCGGCAGTGAGGAACGACGTTGAAGCTCTCAAGATTCTTCACGAGAACGGTGCAGACTTCAGGCTTCGGACTACCGTCGATGATTACGCGACACCGCTGGAAGAAGCCCGTTCCATGAGCCAACGAGATGCTGCTGAGGCCATTGACTTTCTCCAAGCACTCAAAGAAGAACAAGAAGCCCAACAAGCCGCGCCGTGACAACCACCACCAGCCGTTCAGTTTCGATGCTTTCCCCTGACCACAACCCTAACCCCGTGATCGACGCACGCCGCCGCTGGTAGTCGTGCATGCGCTCATCGTTCGCCCAGAATGAAAGGACTGCTTATCACATCCTTTGCCCTTGGAGTCTTTTCGTGTCTCACGAGTTGCTCCTGTGGCATCTTCCGGGATGAGTTCGTGCCGATGAAGCGCCTAAGACCTTTGACGGATCAGGCAGTGAGGCAAGTCGCGATGACCAATGGATTTTCAGAACGATCCGCAGAGCACGGGTCCTCACGATTCAAGAACAATGACATAGATATCCTTTACGATCATTCCAGCCAACTCGTCGTTGTCCGGAGCTCCCTTTGCCCTCTCTTCTCCATGCCTCTTGATTCCGCCGACTGGCAGACGCGGTGCAAGGCGATGAGCGTCAAGATCGCTGGGGACTTCAACAAGGCCGGGATACCCGTTTGCAATCTTTCCGCCGAAGAGCAAATCAAGCGCAATCAAGGCGAACAAGTTGTTACTCCTAACGGGCCATAAGCCATTAATCTCTGTCCATCCACCATCCGATCGCTCCCGCAGGAGCAGATCAAACGTTCTGCCAAGAATCAGAATACCTCCTCATGAGCAGGAACTGGAATTACTTCTCATCGCAGATCCTGGCAATTCCTCTTGTTGGATTGCCAGCCATTGCTGCCGCCTTTGTTGTCGGGAGTTGGGTTTGTTCACAGATGGGTCTAGACTCAGATCTACTCTTTGGCATCGCAGGTTGCATGGCAGGAGCTTCGGTTTCATGGATCTGCGCCAGGTTTATCGGTCGCGTTCTTGTCAGACTTGGGATGTTACCCTTCGGAGCCGAACGGAAGTATCTGGTGGGAAGAAGCTGGAGAGATTACGAAACAGACCCGAGGCATGAGAAGTAGCCATGCGAACGTGAAACCAGATGGCGAACCACGCGTTGCTGGACAACCGCCTGGGCTGCTGTGTCGGTCATGCTTTCCTTAACTCCAACCCGCCTTTCCGTCTCCACGATTCCCCCGCTCCGGTGGTCGGAAGAGCTTGGTTGGCCTGTAGGGTTCTACGTAACCTCGATGCCAAGGGTCGCTGGTTTGTCTGGCTGGATTCGAGAGGGTCCGCTTGCCTCGGGCATGGCCCACGTCCTCATCATTCACGAAGTCGCCGATTACGAGGCCTGGAAGAAGGTCTTCGATGCCGCAGCGGGCATTCGTCATGAGGCAGGGGAGCGTTCCTATCAGGTGCTGAAAGATGAGCTCGATCCCAACAAGATCGTCCACTTCTCCGTCTGGACCTCGATCCCGGCGGCGAAGCGCTTCTTCGAGTCCCCGGAGCTCGTCAGGATCCGCGCCGAAGCGGGCGTGAGATCGCCGGAGTTCATCTACCTGGAAGAGCTGGAGGCGGGGGACTTGTGAGCTGGGCTGCCGAATTGACGGCGAGTTCCCAAGAGGTTACTGTCCACTCAGGTCAACGGTTGAACTGACTGCTGAGGCGATGAAATTGCCATTGTCCGAGAGGGTTTCGCTCGCTCAGGCACTATGGCAAAGCATTGAGTCGGGTCTGCCCGAGGCCGATGAGAAGGACACGCTCAGCGAGGCGGTCTGTCGTTCTCAGGAACTCGCTTCCGGCGCGGTCGTTGGGCGGTCTCATGAGGAGGTGATGCAGGCTGCGAGACGAGCGATCGGATGCTCCTGATTTTCCACCCTGAAGCCGAGGCTGAACTGATCGAGGCCGCCTGCTTTTACGAGTAGCAGGTGAATTCGCTCGGTGAGGAGTTTCTCGACGCGGTTAATCTTGCAACGGATGAGATCTGCAAGAACCCAGAACGTTGGCGGGTTCTTGAGGCAGGTGTTCGCCGCTATCTGATGCAGCGTTTTCCTTACGCTCTCTACTTTCTCATTCAGCCAGATCAGATCCAGATTCTCACAGTGAAGCACCACAGCCGACACCCGGATTAATGGCGCAACCGTATTTCAGAATGAGGGAGGATACCGGACAGTGTTCGGCTGGTTGGAAACGATCTGTAAACAAAAAGCCCGGCAGGATCTGCCAGGCTTTCATAGGATGATCTTGGAGGCCAGGCGCTTGGAAAACGCCGCCACGGTTTACCGCCGCTTCTTCTTTCCGCCGCCTACGGGCTTCTTGCGGACGGGCTTCGGTGGGGAGTCGTCGAGGAGGGCGGTGTAGATGTAGGGGAAGTTCTCCAGCTTGCGGCGCTGGATCTTCTGATCGACGAAGATCTCAACCGACTTGGCGTAGTCGAGTTCGTCGGCGGTTAGGAGCGTGAAGGCATCGCCCTCGGCCTCGGCGCGGCCGGTACGGCCGATGCGGTGGACGTAGTCTTCGGCGTTTTCCGGGACGCGGTAGTTGATGACGTGGGAGACGCCGGAAATGTCGATGCCGCGTGCGGCGACGTCGGTGGCGACGAGGACCTCGTAGGTGCCGTCCTTGAAGCCGGCGAGAGCTTTCATGCGGTCCACCTGGCTGATGTCGGAGT
>JAIXPW010000211.1 GCA_027485995.1 Verrucomicrobiaceae bacterium | reverse complement strand
CGATCGGCTCGTGGATTTCCTATGGTCTCGGCTCGATGAACGAGGACCTGCCGACCTTCGTCGTGCTCACCTCGAAGCTGCCGTTGTTCGCGAACATCCAGGCGCTTTCCTCGCGGCTGTGGTCGTCCGGCTTCCTTTCCCCCGAGCATGCCGGCGTGGCCCTGCGCTCCGGCGGCGATCCGGTGATCCATCTTTCGAATCCGAAGGGCATGCCGCGCGACATCCGTCGCGAGATGATCGAGGGCGTGAACCAGCTCAATCAGCAGATCCACGACCGCATCGGCGATCCGGAGACCAACGCCCGGATTTCGCAGTATGAAATGGCCTTCCGCATGCAGGCCTCGGTGCCGGAGCTGACCGATCTTTCCAACGAGCCGCAGTCGATCTGGGACATGTATGGACCGAAGGCCAAGGAGCCCGGCACTTACGCCTACAACTGCCTCATGGCCCGCCGCATGGCCGAGCGCGGCGTGCGATTCACCCAGATCTTCCATCGCGGCTGGGACACGCACAATGATCTCCCGGGCCGCCTTCGGGTGCTCTGCGAGGACATCGACCGCCCCACCGCCGCCCTGTTGGCGGACCTGAAACAGCGCGGCATGCTCGACGACACGCTGGTCGTGTGGGGAGGGGAGTTTGGCCGCACCGTCTATTCCCAGGGCACGCTCACCGACAAGACCTACGGTCGCGACCACCACCCGCGCTGCTTCTCCATGTGGATGGCCGGCGGCGGCGTGAAGCCCGGAGTGAGCCATGGCGAGACCGATGAGTTCTCCTACAACATCGCCAAGGACCCGGTGCACGTGCGCGACCTGAATGCGACGATCTTGAAATTGTTAGGCATCGACCACGAACGCCTCACCTTCAAGTTCCAGGGCCTCGACCAGCGCCTCACCGGAGTGTTGCCTGTGAAGATCATCGATCCGATTTTGGCTTGAGAGGGGACTCTGGGAAGATGGATTAACCACAAAGGACACAGAGAACACAAAGGTTCAGACATGGGGTCACCGCGCCGTCAGTGGAGACAATAAAAACGGACCGCGAACTTCAGTTCGCCGGAAGTCCCCACGGGAACGCGGGTCTTCAACCCGTGGTCTGAAGCCGAAGTTCGAAACTCGAAGTGACAAAGGGACTGCCCGAAGTGACAAAGGGACGGACAAACTCATCACCACCTTTTGAGCCCAAACATGAACCCTTACTCGCCGCCATCGAAGCCTCCAACTGACGACGCTCCCCCCGAGTCGAATGACAAGAGGAGCCCGTTGCGTGAGGCGCTTGCTGTCGGGTTCATGGTGATCGGCGCGCTCGCACTTGTTTACGCCCTGTTCCCTTGGATCAACCCAACTCAATACCGGATGAATTCGACGGGAGGTGAGTCGTTGCTGATCCGCACACTTGTTGGGGTCGCCGCGGCGGTTCCTCCGCTTTGGGCCGCTTTCCATTTCAATAAGCGGTCGAAGTCCACGACCCGAAGGAAGCAATGAGTCACTCTGGAAGTGGAAGAGATAAATTGATTCGCAACGAAGAGTAGCGCCCCGCCTTGAATTCGGGCTTTTCTCTCCACCCTTGCTGGCCTATACCTTCCGACAATGAACATCTACAAGCATATTGGGAGTCGCGTGATCTGGCTCGTCATGGTTTCGAATGTGGGCGCGGACGAGCTTCCAGCAAAGTACAGTGCATTCAAGAAGTGCTTGGGAGAGTGGTCAGGAACGGCTGAATACGAGATGATTACACCAAAAGGGAGTGAGAAGGTTAAGGCTCATAAATCATCTAAATGTTACTTTGATCAAAATCGAGATGTAATCGTGATGAGCGATTCTGAGGTTGTTCCTTTGACTAAGGTGAAGGCCGAGGCGTCGGCCGAGATCAGATGGGACGAATCATCCAAGCGATTTAAGATGATTCATTGGGGGAAATCTGGTGATGTTCGGCTGTTTGTCATCGAGCAAAGGGGCGAATCCTTGATTTTCAGGCAAGTTGATTCTCTTCCGGGAGAAAAGCTTGAGAGTGAGGTGTTCCTGAATGACGAAGGCAAGCTCGTAGAGAAAGGCAGAATGTCTTTGAGTGATCCTGGCAAAACAGCCGTCGTTTGGAACTTGATTTACGGGAAATCTGAAAAGCAACCGGTTGACAAGCCCTGAGAGACAGGGCCAAGTGACAGATGAAATGAGTTCACGAGGACATTCTTCAATTCCGTCATCATGCTTGTAGCCGCAATCATTATGAAGGTGATGAAGGTGGAGTCACGACAAAGGGATAGACAAAATAGGATTGCTCATGAGCACTCACGAACTGCTTACCAACAGCTTTCTCCGACTTGCGAGGTCGTGGGTGATGCTTCCGGTTTTGGCCTACTTGGTCGCGATGCCGTTTCTTGGCCCTGCCGCGCTCTTTGTTCCCATCGTTGTAGAAAGGGCTCCACTCGGGGTGATCAGCTATTTCAGCAAAGTGAAGTTTGACGACTCAGGCCGTGGGATTGAGTTCATCGTCATTCACCTCGTATTTTGGGGGCTGTTTGCCACCGGTTTGGTCGGAAGACGTCGATTGCCTTTGTGGTTGTTGCGAAGCATCTGGATTGGTCTGGTGGTCATGCTGTATTTGTCCGTGTCGGGATGCGCTCGTGAATTTGGGTCGGGCCTTCGTGACTCAGGCAACTGGCACTGAAGAGGTGGCGAAGGGTCAGACGGACAGAGTCTGCGTCTTATAGCGGTGTGGCATGGCGTTTCTCCGCAGTCCAAGATTGAAAAGCCTTAAGCTTTTGCTTTGGCCGGTAGAGAGAGTTGGAGCGGGACGCTCCAGAGACGGACTGGAGCAGGATGCTCCAGCTACGTGGTAGAGGGTGCTGCGTCAGAATGGGACAGGAAGCGTGAGTCGCACGGACTCTTTGTGCTCTCTGTGCCCTTTGTGGTTGAACAATTTCTCCCCTTCAATCCTCCGTCGTGATCACCATTTTCCGGACCCAGACCTCATCGCCGTGATCCTGGATCATGAGCTTGCCTTTCGGGTTGGCGGAGAAGCCGGGGACGTTCTTGAACTTGCTGGCAGCGAGGGCTTTTTTGAACTCCTCGCTGGCGGTGTCGACTTCGAGGACCTTGGCGCCGTTGAGCCAGTGCTCAATGTGGGTGCCTTTCTGGACGAGCTTCGAGGTGTTCCATTCGCCCACCGGATTGAGCTTCTTGTCGGCGGAGGCGGGGAAGAAATCGTAGAGCGCGGCGGTCTGGTGGGTGGTGCCGTTCTTGGCGTCGGGATGGTTCTGGTCGTCGAGCATCTGGTACTCCAGGCCGAGCATTCCTTTGCTGGGGTAAGACTGGACCCGATACTTCAGCCCGCTGTTGCCGGCCTTTCCGACCTTCCATTCCCAGACCAGGGTGAAGTCGCCGTATTCCTTCTCCGAGAAGAGATCGCCGCCCTTGGTCTTGCGGTGCAGGACACCGTCCTCGACCACCCAGCCTTCGGTCGGGGCCTTGCCGGCGGCGGTGGTCCAGCTGGTGAAGTCCTTGCCGTTGAAGAGGACTGCCTCACCCGCGAATGCCGAGCAGGGGAGGAGGAGCGAGAGGATCAGGGTTTTGACGGTCATGGGGTCGATACGAATCGGAGCCCGGTGACTTGTCGAGGATTTGGTGGCCGGGGGAAAGGAGAGGTCTTACCACGAATGGGCACAAATGGACGCGAATCAGATTTGGGGAACCACAGATGGACGGGATGGCCGCAGATGGAGACAAATCGTGCGGACCAGAACGCTTGAATCGCGCCGGGTTCTGGGACACAACTTGCCCGTTCCTCTTCGATTTCATTTTTCCAGAACCGCTCCATCATGACCAAGCCCCTTTATCTCGTCGCCAGCCTTTCGGTTCTTTCCCTCTCATCCGGCATCAGCAGTCCGACGGATCCGTCCACGGAGGCTCCCCGTTTCGGCACCTGGGGATTTGATCTCTCCGGTCGAAATGAAACGGTGAAGCCCGGTGACGATTTCTACGCCTATGCCAACGGCGGCTTCGTCGAGCGGACCACGATTCCGGCCGACCGCGTGCGATTCGGAAACTTCGACGCCCTCGCGATCCTTTCCGAGGCCAGGGTGCGAGGCATCCTCGAGGAGGCGGTGAAATCTCCGACTGAATCTACCGCGAAGATCGGAGCCTACTACGCCGCCTATCTCGATGAGGCCCGGGTGGAAAAACTCGGCACGCAGCCGATCCAGGCCGATCTCGCGAAAATCAAGGCCGCGACCACTCGTGACGAGCTAATCACTTTCATGGCCACTCCCGGAGGAATGCGCGGCGGCATGTTCGGAGCTGGGATCAGCCCGGATGCGAAGAACCCGACGAGCTATGCGGTCTACGTCAGCTCGGGTGGGCTGTCGCTTCCAGATCGGGACTACTACCTCAAGCCAAGCTTCGCCGAGATCAGGACCAAGTATGAGTCCTATGTCGTCAAGCTGCTCAGCCTGATCGAGTGGCCGGAGCCGGAAAAGAGCGCCAAGGACATTCTCGCCTTCGAATCCCGCTTGGCCGAGGCGAGCTGGGAGCGCGCCGAACGTCGCAACCGCGACAAGACCTACAACCTGATGACGCCGGACGAACTCGTCGTCTACGCCCCAGGGTATGACTTCAAGCGGATGCTCGAGGCACGCGGGCTGGGAAAGGTCACCAAGGTCATCGTCAGCGACAACACCGCCTTTCCAAAGAAGGCCGCCATTTTCGCCGAAACCCCGATGGAGACCCTCAAGGCCTGGACGGCGCTCGGCGTGGCCGATGCTTCCGCGCCGTTCCTGACAAAGGCCTTCGTCGAGGCCAGCTTCGAGTTCAACAACAAGACCCTCTCCGGTCAGCCGGAACCGCTGGCCCGCTGGAAGCGCGGTGTGGCGGTCACTGACGGCGCGCTCGGCGAGGTGGTTGGCGAGGTCTATGTCTCCCGCTATTTCCCCGAGGAGTCGAAGCGCCAGATGCTCGACCTCGTCAACAACGTCCGCAGTGTCCTCGCCAAGCGCATCGACAAGCTCGACTGGATGGGTGCGGACACGAAGAAAGCCGCGCAGGAAAAGCTCGCCAAGCTCTCGGTAAAGATCGGCTACCCGGACAAGTTCCGCGACTATTCCGCCCTCGAGGTCAAAGCCGATGATCTTTATGGAAACATCGTCCGCGCCGGGCTCTTCAACTGGAAGCGCGAGCTCGAACGCCTCGACGGGCCGGTGGACCGCCAGGAATGGGGCATGCCGCCGCAGAAGGTGAATGCCTACTACAACCCGACGATGAACGAGATCGTCTTTCCCGCCGCCATCCTGCAGCCACCGTTCTTCGATCCGAAAGCCGACCCCGCAATCAACTACGGCGGCATCGGTGGCGTGATCGGTCACGAGATCAGCCACGGCTTCGATGACCAGGGCAGGAAATCCAACGGCGATGGCGTGCTCAAGGATTGGTGGACCGCCGAGGATGGAAAGCAGTTCGACCAGCGGGCCGAGCGTCTTGGCGCGCAGTATGAAACCATCGAGGTCCTGCCGGGCGAGAAGATCAACGGCAAGCTGACCATGGGCGAGAACATCGGCGACATGGGCGGGCTCAATCTCGCGCTCGACGCCTATCGCGCCTCGCTCAAGGGGCAGCCTGCACCGGTGATCGACGGCACCACCGGCGATCAGCGGGTCTTTCTCGGCTGGGCGCAGGTTTGGCGTCAGAAGATGCGTGAGGAGGCGCTCAAGAAGCAGATCCACACCGATCCGCACTCGCCTGCGGTGGCCCGGGTCAACGGCGTCGTCCGCAACATCGACGCCTGGTATGAGGCCTTCAACGTGAAGCCCGGAGACAAGCTCTACGTGAAGCCCGAGGATCGCGTGAAGATCTGGTGATCCGCCTCACGGAAAGCGGTTCCTGATTTCCGCAGGCAGGTCCTTCAGCAGGACCCGGCTGGATCCGTCCTGATGGGAAAAGGTGATCGACGCTCCATCGATGGAGGAAAGATGGGCATCTCGATACGCCTTTCCGGAAAGGGTCCTGAGTTCGGGAAAGGCATTGGTGGCCGGATTGGACAGCAGTTGGGTCCGATAACGCTGCTTCTCCTCTTCCAGGGTCCTTTCAAGGTCTGAAATGGCCTGCCGAAGGGCCGGAACCTGCTTCTCAAGCCCTTGAATCCGGTTGCGGTTGGTCTGAACCAAGGTCGCCAGGTTTTCGGCCTCGCGGGCGGTCGAGCGTCTTTTTTCGGCGTCGTCCAGTTGCCGGGTCCGCTCGCGGATGGTGTCGCGATTGAGCGAGACCTCCTTTGCCTGCTCCTTGATCTGGCCATCGATGGATTTGCCCGTTCCCATCGATTTTTCGTTGCCGGTCGAGTACAGCGCGGAGAAGCCGGCCAACACGAATGCCGCCACCGCCACACCGATGACAAACATGCCGCGGCTGTTCGTGGTCATGTTCAGGAAAGCGCTCATCCTCTGGAGGTTAGCGGATACTGAGCCTCTTGGCCAGCAGTTTCATCGACGGGGCTGGACCGGTGCTCCAGTGCCTTGATTCCGGTAGCTTCGTGACCTCAACTTCCCTCAACTTCAGATCGAATCTCCCGCAGCGGAATTCGTCTGGACCCGATGCATGGAAGGCTGTGGTGGCCCACCCCGATACACATCATCGCGTACTCCAAAGTCCTTGCGGGATAAGGTGCCGAGGGCTACTGATGTGCGTTCTCGAAACGCAAGTCCAACAAAGATTGGCTCCCTTACACCAACACAAGCTCCCCCCTAAACAAAGATGAAAACAACCAAATCAGTGTCCCTGTTCGCTGCCGCCCTGATGATCGCTGCAGGTTCAGTCCAGTCCCAGGCGGCCAGCACCACCCAGGACTTCAACATGCTCATCACGACTTCCGAAGGAGTCGGAGCATTCAACTCCTCGCTCAGCGGAACGAACGTCCAGACCTTCGACGACCTGATCGGCGTCAACAAGAACGTGGTCTGGAAGGGTGTCGGCACCTTCGACCAGCTCAACGTCATCAAGGCGAACGTCTACGGTGGTGCTCCGAACGCGACTTCCCCGCTTGGAACCAACTACGCGGTGGAGGGCCTCGGAGTCGTCAAGCAGTCCACCCTCACCCTCGATCAGCCAAGCTCTTACTTCGGCCTCTACTGGTCGGCCGGAGATGCGGCGAACCAGCTGAAGTTCTACAAGGGTGGCCAGCTGGTCGCCGACTTCACCACGGCCAACCTGATGAGCATGCTGCCGAAGTCCTACTTTGGCAATCCGATCACCACCGGCCCCAATGCAGGCAAGAACACTGGCGAGCCCTACGGCTTCATCAACTTCTTCGGTGACGCGAACACCACCTGGGACCAGATCGTCTTCACAAACAACGGCACCTCCGGATTCGAGGCCGACAACTACACGTCCCGCGTCGAAGGCTGGAGCCCCGTCGAAGACGGCAAGCTCCCTGGCACTCCGGTGATGGCGGTGCAGTCGATCGACGGCAAGCAGACCGTTTCGAAGGTCTCCAGCGTGACCATCGCCAAGGACAACAGCCTCGTCGTGAATGTGGTGAATTCCAAGACCGGTGTGGCCTCGATGCTCTCCTTCGCCCCGGCTGCTCCTGCCGCGCCGGCGCCTCCAATGAGTGTCATGGCGGCATTCGCCTCCGTGATTGCCCTCAAGGGCCTCAAGCGCCGGAAGTCCAAGTCCTGAATTGAAGTTCCTGTCTGATCAGGATTGATTCTTAGGGTCACCGCTCCATTCGGGAGGGGTGACCCCTTTTTTTACCCTAGTCCACACCGATGAACGCCGCTGAACCAGATGCCTCCCGGGAACCCTCGAAATGGGAGCGTTTCCGCTGGTTGCTGCCGGTGGCGGTGGTGGTGCTTCTGGCCCGATTCTCGGTGGCGAAGGACGGATTCGCCTATTTCTCCCGGCCGGTGGTGATCGGCCTCATCAACCTCTTCGGAGGAAATGCGGTGGACCATGGTGACACCATCACGGTGGGTCGCCTGGAGGTCCCCTGGTCGGCGGACTGTGCCGGTCTGAACCTGTTGATCCTGCTGCTGGCCGTGGCCGTGTGGATGAACCGTCATGAGCCGATGGGCAGGCGTTACTGGCTGCGCATCCTGCTGATGGTTCCCGCCGCCGCTGTCTCGAATGTGCTGCGGGTCTTCATGATCCTGCTTTACCGCGAGGTGCTCTATCCGGCGGTGGAAAGCCCGCAGCTCCACTACTTTTTCGGGCTCGTCCTGCTGGTGCCCTTTTCGCTGCTGGCGATGCCGAAAAGCACCCGCTCGCTGTCATCGCGCATCTTCGAACTTCTCCACGTGGCCGCCGTCATCGCGCTCCTGGCTCCGAATGCGATCGGCGCGGAAGGCGCCGCCCTGACGATCGCGGTGGTGCTCGGCTTGTCGAACTGCCGCCTGCCGGAGAGTTTCTCACGGGCCCGGCTCGCCTGCTTCGGCCTCTGGTTGGTCAGCGCGGCCGGAATCGCCTTTGCAGGCATGGAGTCTTTCTGGCTGCCTTGGCTTCTGCTTTGTCCGTTCGTCTGTGATCCGCGCTGGGTGTTCTCACTGCCCGGAGCCCTGGTGACCCTGGCCTCGCATCGGCTTCTGTTCCTGCTGCCCGGAGGTGAGTGGGCAGTCTGGGCCATGATCGGCTATGCCATGTGGAGGAAATTTTCGGAGGATCAGCCCACACCTCCGCCCGCTGCCAGCATGACTCCGTGGTCGCGAAGCGGCAAGGCGGCGGCCCTGGTGGCGGCCTCCCTGTTCCTGCTGCCTTTCCTTTCCTCCACCCTGCTCGCCGGGAAAAAGGAAGTCTGGACCCCTCCGGCGACCGCCACCGTCCAGACCGTCCCCGGCGGCCTGTTGGTGGCGCTGCCCGGACAGACCGACGAGATCGGCCTTTTGTGGTACGATTCCCAGGGCTCTGAACGGCATCACAAACTGGCCATCTGCCTGAAGTATCGCGGCATCGAACTGACTCCCACCGCCGACGTTCCGGAGGTCTTCACCGACGGCACCCATTGGATGAAGGAGTATTATCTTCAGGGAGGAAAACTCCTGCAAAGCCACCGGGATTATGTCATCTCCACCCTTGGCCCGGGCAGCTCGGCCGGAGTCCATCTCATCCTGGTCAGCAAGAGTTCCTCGATGAGCGCCGCCGATTTCTCCACCAGGTCCGGGCAGCTCAGCCAACAGCTCTACGACGAGATCCAGCGGGAAAAAGGCCAGGTGCCTGCCCCGAAGTGAGGCAAAGGCAGGAGCGTCGAGGCTCGTGGGCGAGGCAAGGCTACCATTCGTCCGCATCCGCCGACATCATCGGAGTCAATCCGAAGGCAAGTTCGACCGACCCGAGTTGGCTGGGAGGGAGTTCTTCCAGGATCGTGTCGCCGTTTTCATCCAGCCTCATGACGGCGAGCATTGGCTCCGGGCCGGGAACCGGTGTCGCCGCCACCTGGGGGGCCTGAGGCGGCCGAGGGTTTTGCAGGGAGACCCAGCCAAACGCCAGCAGGCCAAGGGATGTTGCCGCGACGGCGATCTTGCGGCGACGGCGCGCGCTGCGGGTGATCCGGACCTGCGAAAGGGTGTGCTGCCAGACGGCTTCGGCCTGTTCGAGTCGAGGGTTCATGACGAAGGGGTGGTTTGGTGGCTGAGGGTTTCACGAAGGCGTTTGCGAAGACGGGCAAGTTTCGATTCGATCGCCTTCACGCTCACCTGATGCTGGGCGGCCAGGGTTTCCTGTGACCAGCCGTCGAGATAGTGGCTGCGGATGAGCGCGCGATCGGGCTCGTCGAGACCGAGGAGTGCCAGTTCCAGATCGTCGTGGATCAAAGGTGGCTCGGCAACGCGTCGCGCTTCCTGCCATTGCTGCAAGCGCTCGTGGAGCCAGTTTCGACGTCCCTTTCTCCGACCCGTGTCGATGATCTCACAGCGCACGAGGCAGGAAAGCCAGGCGGCGAAGGACTCCTCATCATGGAAGACCTTTGCATGCCGCAAGACCCGGAGATAGACGCCCTGAACCACCTCCGCCGCATCGCAGGCCGGAATGCCCCGGGCCATGACGAGGGCATGAAGCCTCTGGAACTGCTGCTCATGAAACAGGCGCCAGGCCGCTTCATCGCAAGACGAGAGTCCGCGTGTCAGGGCTGACAGTTCCTGCCCGGTCATCGTCATGGTTCCGTCGGTGAAGCGTTGCCGACAGAGTCGTCTGTCGGGGAACTTTCCTTCGGTGCATCCTTGTTGAGATCCTTCAGGAGTCCGGTGGTGATGTCGGTGGCGTCCTTGGTGTAAAGCAGGAAGGGAACCTGCGAGGTGCTGAGGCCGGACTTGTCGAAGACGTAGTCGTAGTTCTCACCCTTGGCCTGCTCCTCCACCAGCTTGCGGATCTCGTTGAGGATGCCCTTCATGCGCTGCAACATCGTCTCGTTGAGCGCCTG
>JAIXPW010000216.1 GCA_027485995.1 Verrucomicrobiaceae bacterium | reverse complement strand
GTCGGCCTCGGCTTCGGAGCCGAGTTCATCCCCATCTATCAACGCCTCAAGGGCGTGAACATGTATGCCATCTGCCAGCGGACCCAGTCGAAGCTGGACGAGGTCGGCGACAAGTTCGGCATCGCCAAGCGCTACACCTCCTACGACGACCTGCTCGCCGATCCGGACGTCCAAGCGGTCCATATCAACTCGCCGATCCCCGACCACGGCCAGCAGTCGATCAAGGCCCTGAAGGCCGGCAAGCACGTGGCCTGCACCGTGCCGATGGCCACCAGCCTCGAGGAGTGCAAGGAGATCATCGACCTCTGTAAGTCCACCGGCCTGAAGTACATGATGATGGAAACCGTGGTCTACGCCCGCGAGTTCCTGTTCATGAAGGAGCTCTATGAGAAGGGCGAACTCGGCAAGGTCCAGTTCCTCCGCGCCACCCACCAGCAGGACATGGAAGGCTGGCCGGGCTACTGGCCGGGCCTTCCGCCGATGTACTACGCCACCCACTGTGTCGGCCCGATCCTCGGACTGATGGGCAGCCAGGCGGAATACGTTTCATGCTTTGGCTCCGGCACCATCGCCGAGGAAATGCATGCCTGCTACGGCTCGCCCTTCGCGATCGAGACCTGCCACATCAAGATGAAGGACAGCGACCTCTCCGCGCAGGTCGTTCGCTCGCTCTTCGACGTCGCCCGCCAGTATCGGGAATCCTTCGAGGTTTACGGCACGAAGAAGTCGGTCGAATGGCCGCTCATCGAGCACGATCCACTCGTCATCCACACCGCCAAGAAGCCGGAGCCGGAAATCCCGGAAGAAGTGAAGTGCCCGGACTTCGCGCACTATCTTCCCGAGGAAATCCAGCTCTTCACCACCGGCGGAGTTTATGGCGGAGAAAGCGGTGAGGAGCACCTCTCCTTCACCCAGGGTGCCGGCCACGGCGGCAGCCACCCGCACCTCGTCCATCAATTCGTGAAAATGCTCCAGACCGGAGTCGATTCCTATCCGAACGCCGTCCAGAGCGCGAACATCACCTGCACCGGCATCCTCGCCCATGAATCCGCCCTCAAGGGTGGCGAAATCGTGCGCCTGCCGGAGTGGACGCTGGGCTGAAGAAAGTTCCAACGGCCAAGTGCCAAGTTCCAACCCTGGATGAGCCTCGTGCTTGTCCGGGGTTTTCTTGTCAACGGAGACAGGTGGGTGCTCGGGAAGGAGTCCGGTGGAGGTCGCGGAAACGGTTCCGGGTGAATCGATCGGCAAATCGCGGGCGATCCCCGGCAACCGGGGCGGGCAGATGGTGGAATCCGAGTATGACAAGGTCGCGATGGCGATCTGTTACGACATCCATTTCGTGCTGGATGAGGATGACAAGCATGAGCCGCGGGCGCCGCCATTCGGCTCGTCATGGGGGTCGGAGGAGTTTCCGGCGGATTGGTTCTGCCAGGAAATGCCGGAGAAGGCGGTGAGGTATCATCTGAACGTGATCGGGGCGACCTGGAGTTCCGAGAAGTCGCAGTCCTGGCGGGGCCATGGTTTATCGGAGATCATCCGCCATGATGGAGAGGTGCCGGCCTGCACGCACCGCCTGTTGGGATCGGACATCGTCCACGCCGACCTGCCCTGCACACTCTTTTAGTGGGCTAGGCGTCATGGTCTCCTCAGAGATCAATGTGAGGGGGACTCGGAGCGGGACACTCCAGCGACGGACTGGAGCAAGATGCTCCAGCGACGGTGGCTTGACTCGCCTTCTGAAGCTCTCTCTTTGCTTCGAGTTTCAGATTTCGAATTTCATCTCCCTGCAACTTCATTTCCCCGTCGTCGCTCCGCCCTTGATCCATTCGGTTAGAACGTCGATGGCGGCCTGGTCGATGGGGCCGGTGCTGCCCATGGGCATGCGCGGAACGCCGTCGCCTTTGAGGCGCTTGAGGATCATGGAGTGGTCGGGATCGCCGGGGGCAATGACGCGGTTGGCCTTGTCGCCGAAGTTGGTGTTGAGGCCGCCGTCGATCATTCGGGTGCGGGAGGTGGTGAAGTCGGCCTTGGTGGACCACGGGCTGCTGGCGACGCCGTCCTGTTGGTGGCAGTGCGAGCAGTTCACCGCGAGGTAGCTGCGGCAGCGATCTTCGAGAGTGCGGGTGGTGTCGGAGAGGGCGGCGAACGAGGGGGCACCTTCGAGTTGGATGGGCTTTGCATCGAGCTGGCCGCCGCTGATGAGGGCCTTGAGTTGTGGGGTGGCGGGATCGGACAGCGAGGGGCCATTGAGCTGCCAGGTGTTCATGCCGAGGGTGTATCCGGCGATGGCGGTGTGGCACATCAGGCACTCGGCGCGACCGGGGGTGGGACGTCCTTTGTCCTCGGGTCCGGCGGGGATGCCGCCTTCGGGGACGAGCTCGGCATCGGATTGGTCGGGCAGCCACTTGTAGGTGATGCCATAGATGGCGGTCTCGGTCTTCACGAGGAAGCGGGTTTCAAGGCGCTTGCCGGGCTTGCCGCCTGTGGCGGGTTCATCGAGTTGCTGGATCCAGGTGGTGCCGGTGGGGAAGGTCCATTGGCCGCTTTCGCTGAAGCCGATCTTTTCCTTTCCTGGCAGGCTGAACCAGCGGCGCGCCACGGCCCCGCCGTTCCAGGCGGAGTGGTTGACGGCATAGGCGATCACGCCGGGGGCCGGGGTGAGTTTCGCGACATCGGCAAAGGCACCGGTTTCCGAAAGCCGCTTCGGAGGCGGAGTCTGGCGCTGCGGCGCGCGGGCGAGCTTCTGGATACGGCCGCGATCGATGTCGGCGAGGAGGGTGTCGCCATTGACCGGATCGGTGCCGAAAGCGCTGACGGCCCCGCTGCGGACGAGGAGCTGGGGCTTCCAAGCGTCGCCGTCCCTGCGGAGCGCCCAGACGCAGTGGCTGATGTAGTCGCCGAAAAGGTAGGCACCATCGAGTTCGTCGAGGTTGCGGCTGTGGGAAACGACTCCGCCGGAAATCGAGTTGCCGCTGAAGATCGTGTCGTTGCCGTGAGGGTATTCGTAGATCGGCTTGGTAAATGTCACACCCGCCGGCTTGTCCTTGATGCGTGGGCCGTCGTGGCTGCCTTCAAGGTAGCTCCAGCCGCCGTTGGCGCCGGGTTTCACGAGATAGACCTGTTCCCAGCGGTCCTCGCCGACAACGCCGAGGAAGAGGTCGCCTCGGGAGGAATCGAAGGAGAAGCGCCATGGATTCCGGAACCCGCAGGCATAGACCTCGGTGCGGATCTTCGAGGGATCGAGGGCCTTGCCGTTGTGGCTGGAGGCCTGGATGAAGGGGTTGTCGGAGGGGACCTTGTAGCCGCCCGGCTGGACGGCGGAGGGGAAGGTGGTGGAGGCCTGAGAATGGGGATTCGGGGCCAGGTTTTCCGGCTTCGCATCGACATCGAGCCGGTAGATCGCGGCGAAGAAGTCCTTATCGATGTAGCGGGCGTTGTCGTAGGCATCGTAGTGGCCGCCGCCGTCGCCCATCGAGTAATAGAGGTATCCATCAGGGCCGAAGTGGATGTCGCCGCCATTGTGGTAGGCGGCGGGATCGAGCTGGGCGAGCAGACGCAGCTCACTGGCGGGATCGAGCTCGTTCGGATTCGATTTCGAAACCGTGAAGCGCGAAAGGCAGTTGAAGCCGAGAGTCTTGCCGTTCTCCTTCACCTTCATGTCGTAGGTGACGAACACGAAGCCGGTTTCCGCGTAGCGTGGATGGAAGGCCAGCCCAAGCACGCCCCATTCGCCATCGGTGCCCAGCGTGCCCACACCCTTGTCGGCAAGCATCTTGGCGACATCGAGGAAGACCGACTTCGCGGGCTTTGCCGGATAGCCGGAGACAACCTGGATCTGCCCGCCCTTTTCCACGATGAAGAGCCGGTCCTTTTCACCGGGAGCGGTGGCGATGGCGACCGGTTGCTTGAAGCTGAGTCCCGGAAGAGCGTCCTCAAGCGCATAGCCGGAGGTCGAGGGCAGGGTCGGCGGCAGCTTCAGCGGCTCGGCCTGAAGGGACAGTGAGCAAAGAAGAAGTGCGGGGAAAAGTCGTTGGGCCATGGCGATTGGGTTTTGCGAGGAAACGAGAGTCCCCATCCCAATCGACCGCAGGCCGTCTTGTCAATTCCACGACTCGGTGTCTGCCCGCTCGAAGGGGAGGAATCGTGAACGCCAAGCAAAGGGCGCCAAGACAGAGAGGAGGGAAATTGTGTTTGGAAGGCGCGCCAAGTGCCCCCATGGCTCCTTCATTAGGGGATAACCTCAGATGGATTTACCACAATGGGAGCGCAGCGGACACGGACGAACTCGCTGAATCCACCGACTTCGTCAAATGACTCGGATTTACACGGATGAAGACTTGAGTGCTGGTTGAATGGCTCATTTGGGGTTCATTACGGGGAGATTGCCCTCTCCAGCGTCTCTGATCCGTGATCATCCTTTTCATCCGTGGTTAGAACTCCCTTCTTCCTGCAGCCCAATTCCCAGCTTGAGCACCCTGAAGCCTCCCCGAAATACTCGTCGGTTTCTTCCTCGGCGAACTTGGCGTCTCCGCGGTGAACAATCGCTTCACCCCACCTCGCTGCCCTTGAACCTCGAAACGATCTGCGGGTGGATGGCGGCGAGATCGGGATCGCGCAGGGACATCTCATAAACCGTCTTTTCATCCAGCGCGATCGCCCGACCGTAGAGGGAGATGGCCTCGTCGAAACGTTCCTGAACGCAGGCGTAGCAGGCGAGGTTGTAGATCACGAGGACGTTGCGAGGGTGGTGGACGAGGGCTTCACGAAGAATGAGCTCCGCTTCCACGATCGAGCGGGCGCGACGCACAGCATAGGCTCCCTGGATCCACCAGAAGTCATTTCCGGGATCGAGTTCAATCATTGCCAGACAGACCCCTGCCGCCTCGGGCCAGCGTTTCAGGAGGGTGAGAAGCTCGGTGCGGAGTTGCAACACCACGGGATCGCGGGCGGTCGAATCGAACGCCTCATCGAGTTCGGCCAGCGCCTCCTCGGGAAGGCCCAGTTCCACGTATCCTTCAGCCCGCTTGCAGGCGGCGGCTTCGGCAAAGGTCATGGCGGCAGCATCACCTCATCCGCCGGGAAGGCAATAGGCGCGAAGAAAATTCGAAATGAAGATCAGACGGCCGTTCTCTTTTCCCCGTTTCGAATTTCAAATTTAGGATTTCGAGTTTATCTGCCTCTTATGTCCTTCACGCTGCATCCCCGGCTGGCCGCAGGCGGTTTCGAACTTGCGACCCTTTCCGGCTGCCGGGTTCTATTGAAAAACAACGCCGTGTTTCCGTGGCTGCTGGTGGTGCCGGAGGTGGAGGACGGGATCGAGGACCTGCATCAGCTTTCCCCGCAGCGTTATGTCGAGGTGCTGGAGGTGGTGCGTCGGGTTTCCGGATTCGTCTCGGCGCATTTCCAACCGGAGAAGCTCAACGTTGCCTGCATCGGCAACCAGGTCCGGCAGATGCACATTCATGTCGTCGGACGCACTTCGTCCGATCCGGCCTGGCCCGGAACCGTCTGGGCCAGCGAGGAAAAGCGGCCCTACACCGAGGAGGAAGTGGCGGCCATCCGGGCGGCGTTTGCGCTCTAACATGCGTGCACAGTCTTCCAGCCATACGGCCCGACTTGTCGCGCGCAGCCTGCTTCTTGCTTCCAAGGACACGCGGCTGTCGCGGCTTCTTGCGCCTCAGGCCGCCGACGTCCTTGAGAGGATTCCTGAAGTGGCATCCGGTTGCTTTGGGAGATGGGTGAAATGGCCTTGGGTGCGTGGCCTGATGTTTGGAATCGAGAGAATCGCGCTGCCGGGTGTGATCGCCCACTATCTGACGCGGAAACTTGCGATCGAAGAGGAAGTTCGGAACGCCCTGGTCGCCGGAGTCAGCCGGGTGGTGGTGATCGGTGCTGGCTTTGACACACTGGTTTGGCGTCTTCATCGCGAGTTTCCCGAGGTGCAGTGGATCGAGGTCGATCACCCGGCCACTCAGGCCATCAAGGTTCGCTCACTGGGGCAGGCTCCGAACCTTCACTATCTCTCCCACGATCTGGTCACTTCCTTGCCCCTGGCCCGCAGGCTCGAGCAGACTCAAGGGCACGGGTTGCCTACCGTGACCCTCATTGAAGGCGTGACCATGTATCTCGAGGCGGAGAAGGTCGTCGAACTTCTCGAGGATTGCGCCGGGCTTGCCGGAACCCGAGGCCGGGTGATCCTGACGTTCATGGAGATGGATGAGCACGGGTCCTTCGACTTTCGCGGACAGAATCGGTGGGTGCGCTGGTGGTTGAAGCTTCGTTCCGAACCGTTCCTATGGGGAATCTCGCAAGGGGACCTGAAGCCATTTCTCCATCGCTGCGGCCTGGAAAGCGTGAGACTCATCCGTCACACCCATCTTCGCGAGGAGTTCCTGACTCCACGTGGGCTCGAGGACATTCCTCTCGCTGAAGGCGAATGTGTCTGCGTGTGTCACCCGATCCAGCCCCGAGCATGATTCTCTGCAACGACATCCATTCGAAACTGAATCCGACCCGGGTGCTCGAAGTGCTCCAACCCACCACGGAGGCGGCTGTCGTCGAGGCTGTCCGACAGGCGGCTCGGCAAGGGATCTCGATTTCAATCTGCGGCGGTCGTCATGCCATGGGGGGACAGCAGTTCGGGGAAAGCACCCTGCTTCTCGATCTAACAGGACTGGATGCGGTCGGCGAAATGGACCGGGTAAATGGTACGATCGAGGCGGGCGCAGGCATCAGGTGGCCACAGCTGATCGACGCCCTGCATGCGAGACAGATTGGCGATGATCCGATGTGGGGCATCCGGCAGAAGCAGACCGGCGCGGATGACCTGACCCTGGGCGGCGCGCTCGCGGCGAACATTCACGGACGGGGGCTGCTGATGAAGCCGATCATCGACGACGTCGAGGCCTTCACGCTGGTGAATGCCGGGGGTGAAATCCTCAGATGCAGTCGGACCGAAAACGCGGAATGGTTCCGCCTCGCGATGGGTGGCTATGGTTGTTTCGGCGTGATCACCTCGGTGTGCCTTCGCCTTTCACGCCGGGTGAAACTGGAACGGCGGGTGGAAATCATAACCGTCGATCGCTTCCTGCCACTCGTCGAAAAGAGGATCGAAGAGGGTGCCTTGTATGGCGACTTCCAGTTCTCGATCGACGAGCACTCGCCGGATTTCCTGAAGCGCGGGGTGTTCTCCTGCTACCTGCCAGTCGGCGAGGATCGGCCGATGTCGGAGTCACGGAACGAGCTCGTTGCAGACGACTGGCGTGAACTGATCCGCATGGCCCATTGTGACCGCGCGAAGGTCTTCGATCGCTATGCCTCCTTTTATCTGGGCACCCACGGATCGCTGTATTGGTCGGACACCCACCAGCTCAGTGTTTATCTCAACGACTATCATGATCAGATCGATCGGGACTGTGGTTCGGAAGTGTCGGCCAGCGAGATGATCAGCGAGCTGTATGTCCCGCGGGAGCATCTGGAAGCGTTTCTAACAGCGGCGGCAAAGGTCCTGCGTCAGATGGAGGTGGTGGTGATCTATGGCACGGTGCGCCTGATCCAACGCGACGAGGAAAGCTTTCTGCCCTGGGCTTCGGAGGACTTTGCATGCATCATCTTCAACCTCCACACGGAGCACAGCATGGACGGGATTGCGAAATCGGCGGACGCCTTTCGGGCACTCATCGATCTGGCACTCCGCTTCGGAGGCTCGTATTTCCTCACCTATCATCGCTGGGCGAGACGGGATCAGATCGAGTTGGCGTATCCGATGTTCCGCCGCTTTCTGGAACTGAAGGAGGCGCGTGATCCGGAAGGGCGTTTCCAAAGTGAGTGGTGGCGCCACCATCGAGATCTCTTCCTCCAGCCATGATCGGTTGCGAAACGGCCACCTTGATCATGGATGAGCTTCTTTCGCTCCACGGCATGGTCCCCGCCGGAGGCATGGCTCCTTGTGACAGCCCACGGTGGAATGAATCCTGATTCCTCCTTGCCGCACGAATAGAGTGGTCTAGCCTATCGACCACCCAAGCCATGTCCCTCCCCACCAATCTCGTCACCATCCATCCCTATTTCAAGGCTCATCCAGGCAAGGAGGAGCAGGTGCAGGGGGTTCTGGACAAGTTTGTCGCCACCACCACCGGCGAGCCGAAGTGCCTGTTTTACGAGTTCACGGTTCAAGGCGACGAGGTCTTCTGCCGCGAAGGTTACGAAGGGGCGGCCGGGGTGCTGCACCACCTGGAGAACGTGGGCGCGGTGCTCGGGGAAATGCTGACGATTTCGGATCTCACCCGCCTGGAGTTCCACGGTCCGGCGGAGGAAATCGACCAGCTGCGCGGGCCGCTCGGCCACCTGAATCCCGCTTGGTTCGTGCTTCGTTGCGGGGTCCCTCGGTGAGAAATCACGCTCCCCAGCTCCAGCGCTCGGCCCACCAGCGGTAGCCCTTGCCATCGGAAATGATGTGGCCGAGCCCCGGCCACGGGAGGTGGAAGCCCATGCAGCGAGTGTTCCTCGCGGCGGCTTCCGCCCAGTATTTCTTGCGCGTCACGACCGACACAACCGGATCGTGATCGAAGGCGATCGTCCATTCCGGATCGGTGAACATCAGCAGATGATGGTGGGCCAGATCCATCAGGTGAAGCAGCTCGTCCTTGCCCGATTTGATCCGGAAGCAGGCATGCCCGGCGGTGTGGCCTGGAGCGGACTCGATGGTGACCTTGCCACCAAAGAGGGTGGTGCCGGATTTCACGGGCTGCATCACCGGCTGGAGGATGTCGAAGGCGGCGCGAACCTCGCGGACCATGTTGGGCAGCGGTTTGGGGTCGCGCTTCGATTTCGAGAAATCGGGGGACGGACCGCGCCAGAAATCGACCTCTTCGGGCAGCAGGTAGAAGGCGGCATTGGGAAAGGTCGGCTTGCCATTGAGGATGAAGCCGTTGAGGTGGTCCGAATGCGAGTGACTGAGAAAGGCGGCGGTGACCTGCTCCGGCAGGATGCCCACTGAAGCCAGTCCCGCGAGGAACCAGCCCATCTGGGGGTTGTTGACCTTGCCGAAGCCGGCATCGAACACGGCCACTTCCTTTCCGGAGCGCAACACCAGCAGGTTCACGTAAAGGGGCAGGGAATCGAGCCGCTCGCCGTGACGCTCCATCTCCGCTTTCATTTCCGGACGCTTTTCCTCAGGCCACATCAGGCCGAGACCCTCACGAAGCGGGAGGTTGCAGTCACTGATCGAAAAGGCCTCGATCTCACCGATGTTGAAGCGGTAGGCGATCGGGTTTCTGAATGGCGGGTTCTCGGCGGGCGGTGCCTCTGCAGCGGAAAGCATCGAAGGCAGGCTCATGCCGGCCAGGGCCGTGCCGATGAAGCCACGACGGGAAAGGTCAGGACGAGGAGTCATGGGAGTCGCTTACGTCGGATGAGGCATGCATTGGTCAGCGACCGAAAGGTTTTCCCAGGAACCAACGCACAGCCTGTGAAAGAGGCCTTGCCGATCCACGCGATCACGGCATGGAGAGTTGGTCGAAACAGGGTATGAATGTCCTTGTCAACGCGACGCCCCCCGGGAACAGCCGCGACACTTCTCTCCGGAGAAGTTTCTCCCCCCAAACCAACGATCGGCGGATGTAGAAGGACCTCCTTCGGCATCCGCCGATTCCGGTTTCAGGGGACGGCCTGCCTTCTGCGGACTGTGGGCGAGCTGCACCGAGAAGGCGGGATTGACAAGGGGTGACTGAGGCCTGCGTAATGGTTGAACCATTGGGTGCAAATGCGACACACCCAGCAATGCCATTCCCCTGAAAATCCATGGAATTCCTTTGTCCCAGCTGCCAGATGCAATTGAAGGCCGAGCCCGAGCAGGCCGGTCAGGTTGTTCGCTGCCCGAGCTGCAACTCCCGTCTTCAAATCCCGGCCAACATGCCGGACTCCACCCTCACCAAGCCGGGTGCCGTCAACCGCACCACCGCGCGCCATGGCTGGAAGGAAACCGATCCGACCAACCCGAACATGCTCGTCAGCCTCGGCCTCGGACTCGGTCTGCTCGCGATCTGGTATCTGATCCTGCTGCCCTTCAAGCCCGCTCCGGACAAGGTCAATTCCGCCTACTCCACGATGGAGTTCGTGAACTCGCTGTTCTACAAACACTTTCTGGTCAGCCTGCTCAACACCCTGTTCTTCTCGTGGTCGATCTCGATCCTTTACCTGAAGTTCCAGAAGCTCCGCCATCAGAAGGCCGCCCTGCTGCTCGACGTGCTGCCGATGCGCCTGGGGAAGGAAATCAACGTCAGCAACGTCGGTCAGTTCATCGATCACGTCTACGCCCTGCCGCGCAAGCTCAGAGACAGCCTGATGGTCAACCGCATCCGCAAGGCGCTCGAACTCTTCGAAATCCGCCAGTCGGCCTCGGACGTCCGGGAAATGATGTCGAGCCAGTCCGACATCGACAGCGCCCGCATCGGCGGCAGTTACACCCTCACCCGTGCCTTCCTCTGGGCGATCCCGCTGCTGGGCTTCATCGGCACCGTCATCGGCCTCTCGCAGGCCATCGGCGGGATGAGCTTCGCCAATGTCGAGGACGTCGGAAAGATCGTCTCCTCGATCAACAACGTCACCAGCGGCCTCGGCACCGCCTTCGATGCCACCCTGCTCGGCCTGGTGCTGGCGATGGCACTCAACTTCCCCATCAACTCCCTCTCCAAGCAGGAGGACGACAACCTCAACGCCATCGACGCCTTCTGCAACGAGGTGCTGCTGCCACGCCTCAACGACGGCGTCGGAGCTGGCAACGGTGACGCCGCCGCGATTGCCGACACGGTCGTGAAACAACTCGCCAGTGCCCATCGCGAGCTGCTCACCGACCTCAACGCGCTCTCCACGCGGATGGTCGATTACGCCACCAACCTTGACGAGAAAATGGCATCTTTCCAGAAGACGGTCACCGAGGAGTTCATCACCAAGACCTCCGCCATGCGCGAGGAGTCGGACAAGGCGGTGAAGGACTCGATGGAGCAGGTCTCGAAGTATCTCAGCGGCCTGGAATCCGGCATCAAGGGCCTCAACGAAGTCCTCGCCAGCCTCGGCGGCAAGCAGATCGTCATCCAGCAGGCAAAGCGCCGCTGGCCCTGGTCCTGAGCCGTTCCTGACGATCCCGCCCCACTGCCATGGCCAAGCGACGCAAGGGAAACCACGAGGAGGTGATGCTCATCCCCTTCCTGGACATCCTGTGCTCGCTCATCGGCATCCTGGTCCTGATCATCGTCGTCCTCTGCGTCGCCAACACCCAGCAGACCAACGGCCGCACGCCCGAGGAGGAGGCCACGGCCCGGAAATTCGCCGAGCTTTCCCGCCAGCGGAAATCGATCGAAAAGGAACGCAGCGAGGCCAATGCGAAGCTCGGCATGCTGGAGGCCCGGCAGACCGAGGCGGACGAAAAGAAAACCCGCCTGACCGAACTGAGGAAGCGCCTCAACCTGACCGGTGCCGAGGCCACCGCCAACAAGACCCAGGCGGCAAAGATCCAGAAGCAGATCGAGGACCTCATCCTCCAGATCGAGGCCCTGGTCCGCCAGATGCCGCCAATCCGCAAGGAGATCGAGGAACTCAAGAAGCAGCTCGCCCTGCTCAACAAGAAGCCCGACAACAAACCGCCACCCGTGGTCATCCAGCCCTCAGGCACCGGCCAGGGAGGACAGAAGAAGCTGTTCTTCGTCGAAACCTCCAACGGCGCGATCACCCTTCGGAAGGGTCGCGCTGAGAAGCAGAACGTCGGAGCCGGCAGCCTGATGACCGACAAGGGCTACAACGATTTTCTCTCCCAGATCAAAAACACGCCGAACGCCATGCTGATCTTCCTGATCCGCCAGGATGGCGGCCCGTCCTACAACACCGCCGCCGGCTGGGCCCAGAGCCAGTATGGCCTCACCACCGGCAAGCTCCCGATCCCCGGTGGCGGCGAGGTCGATCTGAGCCTGTTCGAAAAGTGAACCCGATGAACTTCTGTTAGATGGCAAAACGCAGACATGGCCAGGAAGCCGAGCTTCCGTTCGTGGCACTGATGGACACGATGACGAACGTCGTCGGCGTCCTCACCATCGTGCTCGTGATGATGGGGATCAGCATCGCCAGTGCCGTGAAAAAGGTCCTCACCGATATCCCGCCCGCGACCGAGGCTCAGGTGGCGGAGGCCCAGGCCGCGATCAACAAGACCAAGGCCGAGATCGCCGCAACGACCAAGAAGGTCGCCGCGATCCCGAACCTGCCGGACAAGGGCGACATCGATGCCGAGCTGATCAAGCTGGAGGCCCAGGTGAAGGAAAAGAACATCAAGCTCTTCGACCTGCCCGTGCTCACCAAGGAGATGGCGGCCAAGTCCGGCGATCTTTCCAAGCAGGAAACCGAGCTCTCCAACCTCATCAGCGAGCGCGACCGACTCCGAGCGCTGCTCGAAGCCACACCTGCCGCCAAGACGCCGGACTCCAAGATCGTCCGCATCCCCAACAGCCGCGACATCCCGGAAGGTGCGAACATCTACCACTGCTTCGTTCGCAATGATCAGATCTATTTCGTCGATCTCATCACCGCCAAGGAAATGGTCATGCGTGAGTTTGATCGTGAGGAGCGAAACCTCGTGAAGCAGAAGATCAAGGTGCCGAAGGCCAAGGACCGAGTTATCTACGATCAGAACAAGGTCGTCGGCTTTTTCTCAACCAAACCCATGGAGATTCGCGGCCAGAAGGTCACCGTGCCGGCCAACCGATTCGGCAGCCGCCTCGCGGTTCGAATCGATCTCCCCTCCGGCCCCGGCGATGCCTCGCTGGCGGACATGGAGAATCCGAAGGGCCGTTTCCATGCGCTGGCCTACAAGCTCAGCTCGTTTCCAAAAGTCGTGCTGCTCTTTCAGGTCAATCCCGACGGATTCGCCACCTATCTGAAGGCGCGGGAAATCGCCGACCGCTACCGCATCCCCTGCGGCTGGGAAATCAACGGCAACACCGCCGTTTCCAGCCCCCTGGACTTCGAGGTCAACCGACTGGAAGACCCGCCACCCGGCAAGCCACCCACGGGTCCGCCACCGCCGAAACGCCAGCTCGACTGAGCGGCCTCAACGCCCTTCCGCTATCCGCTCCGCCAGAATCGGCGGCAGTCCGGCATCGAGGATCTTTTTCTGGGTGGTGGCGATGTCATACTCCACCCGCCGGATCACCACGAGCTTGTGGTCGGTGTCGTAGATCGCATAGGCCGCCCGCCAGTCGCCATCGCGTGGCTGGCCGACCGAGCCGATGTTGATGAAATACTTCGCGCCATCCTCGATGACCACGGACTCCGCCGGCACCTCGTTGACCTTGTCGGTCTTCACATAGACCCGCGGCACGTGGGTGTGGCCGTTGAAGCAGAGCTGGGTGAACTGATAGGAAAAGTTCGCCATCGCATCGAAGCGGTTGGTCACGTAGTTCCAGTTCGCCGGTTGATCGAGGGTGCTGTGGACGACCGTGAAATCCGCGACCTGGCGCACCATCCGCAGGCGGCGCAGCCACTGGCGCTGCTCGTCGGAAAGCTGGGAACGCGTCCATTGCAGCGCAGCGGCGGCGATCGGGTTCATCGCATCGAGCGAATGGATGCCGGAGGCGTCCTCATCGTGGTTGCCCTTCACGGTGGGGCAGTCCATTTCGCGGACTTTTTCCAGACAGGCCACCGGGTCGGCATTGTAGCCCACCACATCGCCCGTGCAGACGTAATCCGTCACCCCCTGGCCTGCGGCGTCGGCAAGAACCGCGTCAAGGGCCTCGAGGTTGGCATGTATGTCTCCGAAAAGGGCAATCCGCATGTCAGATATCGAAAGTCGGGAGACAGGGTGGAACGTGGGAACGGGCAATGTCGAGTCAAACCCGTGGGCTACCGTCCGCGGAACCAGTCGTCGGGGGTTTCCTTCGGCTGGAGGGCACGTTTGAAGACGCTTTCGTCTGCAGGGACCAGGAGGATCGATTCGAGAATTTTCAGCGCGCTGGCCACTCCATCGAGGGGATAGCGCTCCTGGACTCGCACCCAATACTCACCAAGCTGATCATGGGCGCTCCGGGGATCTCCGAAGATGGAAATCGCCAGTTTGAGGGGATCCTTGGAGGGATCGGCGTGGGATTCCAGGGCGAATCGAACGCAGCACAGGGTCGGCAAGCGGTTGTGCGGATCGGCATAGAGCCGGCGAGCCAGGTCCAGGGCCTCAAGTTCCCGGCCTGGAATCCGCGCCAAGGCGAGACATTCGCCGCGACGAACGTAGGGAAATGCCTTTCCGGTGTCTGCCGCTGCCTTGTAGGCGGCTGCCGCAGCGGGAAAATCCAACAGTTTGTTGGAGTTGGACAGCAGGGCCCCGAGTTCGGCTTGAATGCTCGGCTCGTCGGGATTCAGCCGGGTCCCGCGCTCGAAAAAGGCACGTCCCCGGCGGATGGAGTCCCTCCAGGCCTCGCGTCGTCTCAGGGCCGGCAGATCGGTCCGCGTCAGGTAATCCGAGGCACTGTTGTAGGCGAGGTGCCAGCCACCCGTCGTCCAATAGTAAGGCGTGTTCGGGGCCAGGTCCACGATCAGGTCGTAGGTCTCCGCCAGCTCGCTCCACTCCCTTGCCTCGAAATGCGAGAAGGCTTTCAAGTTGAGGAAGGTCGCCACCAGCGTCCGCAGGCCACCAAGCGCGACAGCGGCACTGGTCTGGCCGATCTTTTCGCGGGTCGCCGTCTCCACCGGTTTGGCCAGCAAGCCGTCGGAGCGGAACTCCCTCGTCAACGGTGCCTCCCAGCTCATGCGCAAGCCACCCGCCGCCAGCAGGCCCAACGCGAGGATCACGTGTTTACGGTAGGCTTTCATGGCTCAGAATTCCTTGTCGGAAAAGACGAACCACGACGCGATGGTGTAAACCGCGACATAATAGATTCCGGCCAGCGTGAGTTTCACAAACTGGATGAGCTCCATCGTCTTGCCCTGAATCACAGCGTCGATCACGTTGAAGAGCTGGAAATCCGGAAACACCAGGCTGACCGACATCGCCACGTAGCGCGACGCCGCCGATGTCCCGGCCTCGCCTCCTTCAAAGTAAAAGTCGCGCGCATCCGCCTGGAAGTGGCCGATGAAGTAGATCAGGAAACTCACCACCGTGGTGAACAGCGTGCTGCTCGAAAAGGTGGAGATCAGCAGCGCGATCGCCGCCATGATCGCCGATCGGATGAATACCGCCGCCACCGCGCCCTGTAGCGCCCAGGTCGGACCTTGGGCCAGCGTGTCCTGCTTCAGCGACTCGATCGCCGCCGCATCCCAGCCGCGCGACTGGCCGAGAGAGGCCTGCACCTCCAGTACGATCGAAAGACGCATCTGGAGCATGATCACCATCAGCAGGTCCATCAACGCCAGCGAGACGAAGAGCAGCAGCAGCACGCCCAGCAGTTTTCCCGCGAGGTAGTCCAATCGCGGCACCGGCTTGGCCAGGATGGTGTAAAGCGTGCGATCCTCCACATCCTTCGGCAGCAGCAGGGCGGTGGAAACGATGCCCATCACCACCGAGAACAGCGTCATCGGCCCCAGCGACCAGCTCTTGATCAGGCGCAGCAGGTCCATGCCGTTGTCGCCCAGCGCCTCCGGCCCGCTCTGCTGCGGCAGGTTGAAGAAGTTGCTGGCGATCCCGATGACCGCGAAAAATCCGAGGAAATAGAACACCTTCATCCGCACCAACTGCGTGAAGGCATGCCCGGCGATCACCGCCACCCGGCGGACACGGGAGAACGGAATGGTCTTTCTGGCGGTCATGATTCGTCTCCCGAGGTTTCACGCAGGAACAGCCGCTCCAACGTGGTTCGTGGTTTGCCGGAGCGCAGCCATTCGGCCGAGCCGGAGCGCTTCACCAGCGCCTCGATCTCCGCCACCAGCTCCAGCGGCGCGTCCTTCAGGATGATCTCCGTCTGGTCCTCGATCGCGATCAGGTCCTGCAAGCGACCCGACTTCACGATCTTCCCCTTGAAAATGATGCCCACCTGATCGCAGACCTCCTGCACCTGTTCGAGCAGATGCGAGCAAAGGAACACCGTGATCCCTCGGTCGCGCAGCTTCAGGATCAGGTCGCGGATCTGTCGCGATCCCAGCGGATCCACCCCGGCGGTCGGCTCGTCCAGAATCACCAGCCGCGGCTCCTGCACCAAGGCCTGGGCCAGGCCGATGCGCTGCAGCATGCCCTTCGAGTAACCGGCGATCCGTCGATCGCGCGCACCTTCCAAATCGACCAGCGCCAGCAGCTCCGACACCCGGTCCTTCAGCACCGCCCCGCGCAGGCCGCAGAGCTTGCCGTAAAACTCGAGGGTCTCCGCTCCTGTTAGATGCTTGTAGAAATAAGGGTTCTCCGGGAGAAAGCCGACGTCCTCGCGCGAGTCCACCTTCAGCGAGTCCTTGCCGAAGATCGAGCAGGTCCCGGAGGTCGGCACCACCAGCCCCAGCAAGGCCTTCATCGTGGTGGATTTCCCCGACCCGTTAGGCCCGATCAGCCCATACACCTCGCCGGCCTCGATCGTGATCGAGACATCATCCACCGCACGCAGCGGCTGACGCTTCAAGGAGGTCTTGAAGTCCTTCACCAGGTGGCGGATTTCGACGGCAGGCACGCCCGCAGTATCGGCCCTCCGGCGACCGATTGCCAATGACGAAGCAGAGAAATCTGGCTGCGGCGCTTGGCTGGCGACCGGGCCTTTTCCAGTCGCCGCCTTCATGTCTTCGCCGCCAGCGCCTGCTCGAAGGCCAGGAACAACTTGAGTTTCCCATAACTGATCCGACCCCCGAGTTTCTCGAAAATCGGGCTCAGGGCGACGCCGTCATGGCCTTTGAAGGCGCGACGCATCTCGCTTTCCTCGGCCTCGGTGTAGAGGCGCTGGGCATCGATCTTCTCGCCGCTCTCCACGGCCTTCGCGAGGTGGCTTTCGATCGTGGAAAGGGTGAGGTCACGCTCGGCGGCGATGGCGTCCAGGCTGAGTCCGGCCTTGAAGCGTTCGAGCGTGGCGAGGGCGGTGCCGTTGAGCGCGCCTTCCGTCTGCATCTTGCGGACCGGGGCCGCCGCGCGCAGGGAGGCGAAGCTCTGGCGTGGATGCAGGGCCAGCCAGTCGGCGATGAGCTCCAACATCGGCGCACCGAAGTCGGCGAACTTCTTTTCCCCGACGCCTGGGATTTTCAACATGCCGGCCGGATCTGACGGATAGCTGCGGGCCATGTGGCGCAGGGTCACATCGGAGAACACGACATATGAGGGCACATCGCGGGCGTCGGCGAGTTCCTTGCGCTTGGCGCGGAGCTCGGCGAAGAGGCCTTCGTCGCAGGGGATGTCGCCGGCTTTCGCGACCGAGATGGCGCTGGCCTCGCGGACGGATTCCGGCGCGCGGGTCAGGGTGAAAGTCCGACCCTCCTTCAAGGCGGTGAGCCCGGAGTCGGTGAGACTGATGGTCGAGAAGCCGTCCTGCGATTGCTGGAGCAGGTCCATGCGCAGGAGCTGGCGACCGAGCGCGACCCATTCGGCGCGCGGCGTTTCTTTTCCGATGCCGTAGGTGCTGAGCGTGTCGTGCTTCCAGCGGCGGATCTTTTCGGTGTTCGCGCCGCAGAGGACGTCGGCGATGTGCTGGAGGCCGGTGGTGAAGCCGCTGAGCTGGCGGACGCGGAAGACGCAACTGAGGAACTTCCGGCAGTCGAGCGTGGCGTCGTAGGTCTCGCGCGGTGACAGGCACGAGTCGCAACCACCACAGTTTTCATGCGGCCAGTGCTCGCCGAAGTAGTGCAGCAGATGCGCGCGGCGGCAGGCCTCGTCTTCGGCGTAACCGGTCATCTGGTCGAGCTGAGCCCGCGCCACCGCCTGG
>JAIXPW010000172.1 GCA_027485995.1 Verrucomicrobiaceae bacterium | reverse complement strand
GATCAAGGCCGCAGCGAGAGGCTTCAGGAAGTTCTCGAACTATCGCACCCGGATCCTCTTCTACTGCGGTCGCCTGGACCTGCGACCGGAGGCCACCCACTAAATCGCGGGAAGAACCTAAAATGGCTGGACCAATCTTGTTCATGAGGTGATGCGAGAGAAAAGTCATTGCGTCCGTCCTCTTGTCATTTCTCGTTATCATTGGCTGAGGGTCATCGCAGTGGACGTGATGCACGGCGTATCTGAAAAGATCACGTCGTGAGGGTGATCACCTCGCGCTTGATCTTCGCGCCGAAGGACCTCTCGGCCACTTCCAGATCGTGCTCCGCCTGAAGTCCGACCCAGAACGCGGCGGAGGTGCCGAAATACTTCGCGAGCCTCAAGGCCGTCTCGGCGGTTAGGCTGCGCCTGCACTTCGTAATCTCGGTCAGACGTGAGGCTGGAATCCCCGTCGAGCGGGAAACCGAGGCCAGGCTCAATCCCATCGGCTTGATGAATTCCTCCAGAAGGATCTCACCGGGATGAATCATGGGTAGAAGCTTGGATGCGCTCATGGTCTTAATGGTAGTCAATGATTCTGACGTCGGGCGAGTTAGTTTTTCTATCCCGATGTCATGGGATTGGGCGCGAAAGAGCTGCTGGCATCGATGTTTATACGCCCGAGTCCGTTCGATTCTGCGTGACGGTGGGAAAGTGGTCTGGATGCTCTCGAATATACCGTGCTAAAAGTTGGGACGTCGAACCTCCCAAGTCGATGATCCGCCACCCAAGACGATCAATTTCATCCGGCTGACTGCCCGCCTTGTCTCTAGAGAAATTGAGGTAGTCGCGTCTCATCTGAAAATCCAGCTCGGGGCACTCAGAAGGAAATAATTTGGCTGTGGTCTCAATGCACTGAGCCGCCTCCGAAGCGCCAATGCGCCGGAAGGCGTCCCAAAATACGGAATAGGGCGGGTTCTGGGGCCAGTCGTTCTCGTAAAAGTAGCCCAAACCACCGTTGTCGATGACGCCCTGCGCCTGCTCGACCGCCCAGACTGTGAGCAAGGGCTCGGGCAGGAGATAGGGGCTCCAATCCGGTGAATCCTGATTCCGAAATACATCCTTGGATGCCCAGACGATGACGTCGAAATCTGATTTGGCTATCTCATGCGACAGCATGGCAAGTGGCGTTCCGAGTTTTGGCCGAGTGATAGGATGCGTTCATCGTGAAGGCTGGCCCAAGATCCGGTTTCCAGCGAGGAGATTTCCACGAGTCGCGGCTTTCCCAAGAATGTGTCCCGGCTGTCTCAGCCGGGTGCTCCGTTGCCGACTGAGACAGTCGGAACACATTCCCCCGGCCTCCGTCTTCCCATCCCTGATCCCCGATCTCCAATCCTTTCTCGCTGAAGCTCCGAAGGACAGGTCCCCAATCCCCCTCCAGAATCCCCTCGACGCCACGGGCCTTGGCGTCCACCTTCCAGCGTCCGAAGACACTTTTATGAAATTCCACTCCACTCCCCTTGCCGCGCTCGTGGCCCTGTATTCGATCGGTTCCGCGTTCGCCGGTGGCGAAGGCTGGAGCATTGATTTCGAGGCCGCCAAGAAGCAGGCCGCCGCTGAAAAGAAGGACCTTCTGGTGGATTTCACCGGCTCCGACTGGTGCGGCTTTTGCATCAATCTGAACGACGAGGTCTTCAAGACGGACGAGTTCAAGAAGGGCGTGAAGGACAAGTATGTGCTGGTGGAGGTGGATTTCCCGAAGGATGACTCGAAGCTTTCCGAGGCGACGAAGAAGCAGAACGCCGATCTTCAGGAGAAGCTCGGCATTGAAGGCTACCCGACGATCCTGCTCTGCGATGCCAGCGGCAAGCCTTACGCCAAGACCGGCTATCAGGAAGGCGGCCCTGAGAAGTATCTCACCCATCTTGAGACCTTGCAGAAGCAAAAGGCCACGCGCGATGAGGCCTTTGCCAGCGCGGCCAAGGCCGAGGGAATTGAGAAGGCAAAGAAGCTCGTCGCCGCCCTCAAAGCCTTGGAGGATCTGGAGATTCCCGAAGCGGCGATCACCAGCAGCTACGCCGACCTTGTGCCACAGATCAAGGCGGCCGACCCCAAGGATGAGACCGGATTCGTGAAGGAAATCGAGTTGAAGGAGAAACTCGCGAAGTTCGGGGCAAAACTGAACGAGTTTGGCGAGACCAAGGATTTCGACGGAGCCCTGGCTTACGTGGACAAGGTCCTCAAGGAGGATGGGTTCAAAGGGGAGGCCAAGCAGCAGATCACGGCCACCAAGGCCTTGATTTATTTGGAGATCAAGAAATTCGACGAAGCGATCAAGACGATCGACGAGGCGAAGGCGATTGATCCGAATAGCGAGATCGGCCAGCAGATGGATGCCTTCAAGGAGCGTCTCAAGCAGATGAAGGATTCCCCCGAGGAGGAGGAAGGCGGCGAGGAGCCTGAGGATGCGAAAGAAGCTCCCGCGGCGGAAGACAAGGAGAAGTGAGTTCTTCCGATCGTTGATTTCGAGTGCCGCCCCGGACCTTTCCGGCGCGGCGCTTTTTTTGTTGTCCAGCAAGGCCTCCCCTTTTCGGAGGCTTGTCCGTTGGGTGATTCGTTGTAAGGAGGAGAAACCCCAAACCCAATTCGAATGATCCGCCACATCCTGGTTCTCGGAGGAGGCAGCGCAGGCTTGATCTCAGCGATCTCGCTCAAGATCAGGCTGCCAGCCCTGCGCATCAGCCTGCTCCGCAGCCCATCCATCGGGATCATCGGAGTGGGGGAGGGAACGACGCCGAATTTTCCAGCCCATCTCTTCGATTATCTGGGCATCCGGAAGAAAAGCTTCTTTGAAAAAGTCCGGCCGACCTGGAAGCTGGGAATCCGTTTTCTTTGGGGCGAGAGGGGACGCTTCGACTATTCCTTCGATCAGCAATGCGATGCCACGGCCCCCGGGCTTGCCCGACCGAACGGCTATCTTTGTGACGAGGAGTTTGAGTCAGCCAGCCTTCCTGCGGCGCTGATGAGGCAGGATCGGGTGTTCCGGAAGCGGGCCGATGGATTGCCTGACATTCAGGGATGGCATGCTTTTCACATGGAGAACGAGCTGCTGGTCACCACGCTTGAGGAGGTGGCCCGCGAGGTCGGGGTGGAGATCATCGAGGGAGAAATGCGCGAGGCGCGTCGTTCCGCGAATGGCGACGTGAGTTCATTGCTTCTGGAGGGTGGTCGGGTGATCGGTGGCGATTTCTTCATCGATGCCAGCGGGTTCCGAAGCGAGTTGATAGGCAGGGTGCTGGAAGAACCCTTTGTTGATTTCGGCGCGAGCCTGTTCTGCGATCGTGCCCTGGCCGCCGGATGGGAACGCCAGGAGGGTGAGACGATCCTGCCCTACACCACCGCAGAGGCGATGGATGCCGGTTGGGCCTGGCAGATCGAGCATGAGCGGCACGTGAACCGTGGCTATGTGTTCAGCTCCAGTGAAATGTCGGACGACCAGGCCTGCGCCGAGTTCCTGCGAAAGAATCCAAGGATCAAGCGGGAGCCGCGGCTGGTGAAATTCCGCTCGGGATACCATCGCCGCCAATGGGTGGGCAACGTCGTCGCGATCGGCAACTCCGGCGGCTTCGTTGAGCCCCTTGAAGCCACGGCCCTGATGATCGTCTGTGGAAACGTCCAGATGCTCATCGAGATGCTGACCCGCAGCGAGGGAAAGCCGGGACCGGCGATGAGGGATCTTTTCAACCGCATGACCGAGCGCAGCTGGCTCGACATCCGGGATTTCCTCGCGCTGCATTACAAGCTCAACACGGCGGGTCAGACTTCATTCTGGCGGAAATGTCGTGAGGAGACCGATGTCAGTCGCATCCAGGACCTGCTTGATTTCTATCGGGAGAACGGCCCGACCGGATTCTGCAGGTACTTCATTGACGGCGCCCAGAAGAACGACTTCGGCCTCGAAGGCTACCTGGTGATGTTGATCGGGAACAGGACCCCCTATCGGAATGCAGGCAAAATCTCGCTTCAGGAAATGCAACTCTGGCAACACCACCGGAGTGCCTGGCGGGGAGAGGCCTCGCGGGGCATGACCGTGAACGAGGCGCTTGAATATGTGCATCACCCGAACTGGGTTTGGGATACGGATTGAAGGCCAGATCCGGGGCGGATCTTGGTTCGCCCAGCCAGCGACGACGCAGGTCGATTGACAGCCGGGGAAAACAATTCGCGCTCAACCGTGCATGCGGCGCGGTATTTTCGGCAGCCAGGATCGTCCATTGAGGGCCCGGGCGACGTGGCAATAGGTCCAAACTGGACGGCCACAGAAGCCACCCTGTGCGTTTACGACACGATCCGCCAGATCAGAATCTGCATAATCGGACATTCCGCTGCGCAAAATGGGGCAAAATCGTCCATTTCATCCCCCGAAAAGGGGATCTCCTGCCGCATCGACAAGATTCTGGTGTTCAGAGACTTTGGTAGAAACCGGGATGTATCTCGGTGTGGAAACCCATTCCCAAAACCCAAAATCATGAAGCCCTCACGTCGCAATGTACTGTTGTCTCTAATTCTCTTAGGAAACGCCCAGGCGGCCTCCCTCTATTGGGACGGCTCCAACGGCTCCTGGTTGAATTCCAACAACTGGTCCACGGACTCCGCCGCCACCACACCGGACCCTGCCTCCTTTCCAATCGCAGCCGACGATGCATTTTTCAACGTCAGCTCGGTCAACGGGGCCACGAGCGTCACATTCAATCAGAACCATGCGGCCAATTCGCTGACCTTCAGCAATACCGGCACGACCACTTTCGTGACGGACGGAGTCGCAAACCGAACCCTCAGCATCGGCGCGGGCGGCATGACCATGGCCTCCGGTGCCGGCACCGTGACAATCGGCAGCGCCACCAACGTGGCGAACCAGAACATTCCAATCACCTTCACCGCCTCCCAGACCTGGGTCAACAATTCGACCAGCGATCTGATCCTTGCCAACAACTTCACCACCAGCGCCGGGGTCAACATCACCAAACAGGGCACAGGCAATGTCTGGATGAACAACCAGAGCAATACGTCCCTGATCACCGGGAACCTCAACATCCAGGCCGGAAAGTTGCTGGTCTCGGGCGACACCACCTGGAACGGCGTGCTTTCCGGCGCAGGCAATCTGGAAAACGGCGGACCTTCCAGCAAATGGGTCTTCCAGCAGGGGGCAGGCGATTCGACCTTCTCGGGAAGCATCAAGGACAAGGATGCCAACATCCGACTGGGCTTCGTGAAGCGGAACAACGACGGCGTCCTCACCCTTTCCGGCACCAACCAGATCGGTGACCGCCTCGCGGCAGAGCGCGGAGCCATTCGAATCACCGGCACGACGGTTGCGGGCATCAGCGGCACGGCCAACGCCCTGGTTTTGGCGGGTAACTCCACCTCGAATGGCAGGCTGCTGATCGAGGGAGGCACCCTGAACTGCTTCAAGAGCAGCAGTCCCACGGTGGTCATCGGGAACACCGCTGCGGGTGCCGGCCAGGTCAAGATGACCTCCGGCATCATCACTTCCGCGAACCAGTACAACCTCGGCAACGGTGCCGGTGCCTATGCGGCCCACACCCAGAGCGGTGGATCACTCACGTCCGGCAACTGGCTCGTCGTTGGCGCCAACAACGACCGGGCCGTGATGAACGTTTCAGGAGGGACGGTCACCGTCTCCAGCAACCGCATGACGGTCGGCGCGGGTGGCGCGGGCTCCATCGGCGTCTGCAACTTCTCCGGCGGCAGCTTCACCTCCAATGCAGGAATCTTCCTCGGCGAGAACGGCACAGGAACGCTCAACATCTCCGGCACGCACTCCTACTCCACCGGCACGGGTGGCACGACCCAGTTCGCTGGAAATGCCACGTCCCTCGCCGCCAACCTCAATCTTCTTGGCGGAACCCTCGCGACCAACTCCGTCACCAAGGGCACCAGTTCGGGAACGGGTGTTTACCGATTCAACTTCGGGGGCGGCAAACTCAAGGCAACCGCCAACACCACCACTTTCTTCAGCGACCTCGCGCTGACCGACGCCTATGTCTACCCGGGCGGAGGCACGGTGGACAACAGCGGCTTCAACGTCTCACTTGGCGAACCGCTCAAAGCTCCCACCGGCAACGGCGTTTCGGCCACCGGACTGGTCGTCACGGGCTCTGGCTTCATCGACACCCCCCTCGTCACCATCACCGGCGGCGGTGGCACGGGGGCCACCGCAGTGGCGAACATCGACGGCAGTGGCAATCTCACCGGAATCACCGTGACCTGCCCCGGCATCGGCTACACCTCCGCCCCCACCTTCGCCCTGCTCGGCGGAGGCGTTGGCTCCACCAGCTCCATCACCGGGGCCGCGACACTTGTGGCAAACACCTCCGGAGCCATGACCTACATGGGCACCGGAACCACCACGCTCACCTCTCCCTTCACCTACGCGGGGGGATCGACCGTCAACAACGGCAAGCTTCTTCTCAACGCCAACTTCGTCGCCAGTGCGGGTGCGATGACTGTGGCGGATACCGCGACCCTTGGCATCACGCCGACGGCGAAGAACAACACCGTCAGCTTCACCAATCTCACACTCGGCTCCGCAGGTGCCAAAACGCTGGAGCTGAATTTCGGGGATCAAACCGGAACGAACTCCGTCACCGCTCCGCTGACCGTTGCCACCAGCATGGCCGTCAACGGCACGACCACGCTCAACATCACCGGCACCAAGTTCGCCGTCGGCACCCTGCCGCTCATCGCTTACAGCGCCAAGACCGGCAGTGGCAGTTTCAACGTCGGACCGCTTCCTCCCGGAGTGGTCGCCAATCTGGTGGATTCCGGCTCGCTGATCTATCTCAACATCACCCAGGTCGCCCTTCCCCGTTGGAATGGCAACGTCGACAGTGACTGGAATACAGCGAACAACTGGATCGATCAGGTGACCCTCGTCGCCAGCTCCTTCGCCGATCCGAATCCAGTCTTGTTTGATGACAATGCCACGGGTTCCACCAACGTCGTGCTGAACTCCACGGCGACTCCGTCCGACGTGACCTTCAACAACATCACCAAGGCCTACTCGCTGACCACCACCGGAAGCGGCAAGATCACCGGGGCCACCGGATTCTCCAAGAGGGGCGCAGGAGTGCTCACCATCACCGGCATCGCCAACGACTACACCGGCGTCACCCGTCTGGAAGGAGGAACCATTTCAGTGGACACCCTCACCAACGGCGGCGTTGCAGGCCTGCTGGGAGCTGCGACCAGCGCCTCCACCAACCTCGTGCTGGCAGGTGGAAAGCTCGCCTACACCGGAGCCTCCACCACCACCAACCGCGGCTTCAGGCTCGAAGCGGCAAGCTCCATCGAACACGCCAATGACCTCGCCATCACCGGCAATGTCACCAGCAGCGGCGGATCATTGACCAAGCTCGGCCTTGGCGCACTGTCGTTCACCGGCACCGGCACCAATACCTTCGGTGCGGGTGGCGCTCCCGCCATTTCGGTCAACAATGGAACCCTGGTCTTTGATGGCACTGCGGGAGCCCAGACAAATCAAGTGAACAACGAAATCTGGGTCGCCACCGTCCCTGATGTCCCGGCGAACCTCACGGTCACCAACACCACGCTCAATCTCGTGAGCTGGCTGGCAATTTCCCGAGGCAACGGCGATCTCGGGGTCTGCAACCTGAACATGACCAATTCCACGGTCAGCGTCGGCAACTTCAGCAGCGGCTTCAACAACGCCCTGGTGGCGAATGGCAGTGAAACCTTCATCACCCAGACAAACACCGCCTTCACCAACACTGGCACCACCAACGTTGCCGAAAGTTCGGGCAACGCCACGACCTGGATCCTCCAAACCGGCTCCAGCTACACGGCGGGCAATACCCTGAACATCGGCGGCAACGGCACCGCCGTGGGCACCATCACCCTCAAGGATACCAGCTCGCTCCTCAAGAATGGCGCTGGCACGCTCGTCATCGGAAACGGCGGTGGAGCCACCGGCGTGCTGAATCTGGAGAACAATTCCAGTCTCAGCGTTCCCCTCTTGGAAACCTACATCGCCAACGCCGGAGCAGCGACCAGCGGAACCCTCAACGTCAAGGACTCCGCCACGGCCTCATTCGGTGCCACGTTCTTCGTCGGCAAGAGCGACGTCGCAGGCACCGGCACTTCCGTCGGCACCCTCAACCAGACCGGCGGAACGGTGAATGCCGGTTCGTGGCTGGTTGTCGGCCGATATGTCGGAGCCCAGGGCTTCTACAACATCAGCGCCGGCACCACCAACCAGACGGCCGCAGTCACCGGCACTGCCATGATCGTGGCCGAAGGCGGAACGGGAACGCTCAATGTCAGCGGCACTGGCAGCGTCAACGTCGGAGGGAACTTCCTCTCCGTCGCCAAGCTCTCCACCAGTGTTGGTACGGTCAACCTCAACGGTGGCTCCATCACGGCCAAGCGGGTCGTTGAGGAAGCGGGCGGCGGCGTCAGCACCTTCAACTTCAACGGAGGGGTCCTAAAGGCCTCGGCCGCCAGCGCGGACTTCATCACGGTGGACACGGTCAACGTGAACTCCGGCGGAGCATTCATCGACAGCAACGGTGTCGACATCAGCATCCAGAAGCCACTTGCCGGCGCGGGGGCCCTGACCAAGCAAGGGGCCGGCGTGCTCACGCTGAACTCCACGCTCAGCTACACCGGGCCCACCAATGTCAACGGCGGCACCCTCGCCCTGGGAGCCACCTCGCTGCCGACCGGAGGCAACCTCAATGTTGCGAGCGGCGCCACCTTTGACCTGCGCAACGGCTTCGGCAACCGCCTCGTCGAAGTCAATGATGCCAGCCTCAGTGGCTCGACGCTCATCGTCGGCCTCAACGGCACCACATCAGACACCCTTGCTGCAGCAGGGGCCGTCACCGCCACCGGCACCACCATCAAGCTCGTCGGCAGCCTGGATCCAGGAACCTACACGCTGATCACCTCCGCCACCGGCATGACCGGTTCCTTCACGCTCGATACCTCGGGCGTGGGAGCTGGATTTGCCAACTACTCGGGCGCGATCGACGGAAACAACTTCGTCCTCACCGTCACTGGCAACACCACGCCGACCGATGCCTACTGGAAGGGAGATGTCAGTTCGATCTGGAGTGACTCCAGCTCGAACCCGAATAGCAACTGGGCTTCAGACTCTGGCGGCGCGACCGATACCCAGCAGATCCCGGGAGCGATCACCGATGTCTATTTCCTGGCGTCCGGTGCCACCAACACCACGACCACGCTCGGAACCAGCTTCACGGTGGACAGCCTGACCTTCTCCAGTGGGTCGGCCTCCATCAGTGGCGCGGAATCGCTCACCCTCGCAGGCTTCAACAACAATTCGCTGGCGCTTGAGGTCGAAAGCGGGGCATCCGCCACCATTGCCCTCAGCACCCTGACCTACGCAGGTGACACCAGCGTCGATGCAGGTGGCACGCTGACCGTCACGGGCAGCAGCCTCGGTTCCACCACCGGTGACTTCATTGTCGATGGCACACTCAACGTGAACAGCGTCTTCTCCAAGGGCACGCTCTCTGGTGGCGGCTCCGTCACCCGCAGCAATACGGGTACCGGCATCCTCAACATCGGCGGCACGGCGGCAGACGGTCTGTTCTCCGGAATCATTTCCGATGGTGCAGGCATCGTAAGCCTGATCAAGAACGGCACGAACACGCTGTCACTCAGTGGCGCCAATACCCACAGCGGTGGCACCAGTCTGACCGCCGGCCGTCTCGAACTGGCGAATGCCAGTGCGGCAGGAACGGGAACGCTGACGGTGTCGGGAGGAACACTCGACAACACGACGGGTGCCCCCCTCACCTTGGCAAACATCGTGTCGCTTGGTGGCGCGTGGACCTTTGCGGGCAGCAATGACCTCACCCTGAATGGAACGGTCAGCGCCACCTCACAGCCCACGGTCACGGTGACAGCCTCCACGCTGAACCTCCCCAACGGAGTCGGCGGTGGCGTTGGCTTTGTGAAGTTGGGAACTGGAACCCTCAACCTGACGGGCAACATCACCAGCGCGGCCACCAATGCGGCCGGCGTGATCTCATTCTCCGACGGGGTCACCAACTACCCATCCGGCACCCTTCAATCGGCCGGAGCGGAAGTCTGGGTCGGCAACGATGGCGGAAACAATGCTACCCTCAACATGTCTGGAGGTGTGATCAACGCTGTCAACTGGGTGGCCGTCGGCCGCAGCGGAGGCAGTGGCACCCTCAACATGTCTGGGGGAACGATCACCAAAACCACCACCACTGGAAACATCACCATCTCGGGTGGAACCGCAGCCGGTCAGGTGGGAATCATCAACCAGACCGGAGGTGTGGTGACCAACACCGCCAGCCAGACCTGGGTGGGTGAATCCGGAGCCGGAACCTATGCGATTTCCGGGTCTGCCGTCGCCAGCCTCGGTCTCGTCAACATCGGCACGACCAACAACGTCGCTGTTGTCGGAACGGTGGATCTGAACGGCGGTTCGCTCGCGGTCACCCAGATCATCAAGGGCGGTGCCTCGGCATCGGGAACCTTCAACTTCAACGGCGGAACCCTTTCGCCGAACGCTGGAGCCGTGGGAGCCACCTTCATGACCGGACTGACCACCGCCAACGTGCGGAACGGCGGTGCCATCATCAACACCAGCGGCCAGAACCTCACCATCGGCCAGGCGCTGCTGCACTCGGCGCTTGGCGGTGATGCCGCCATCGACGGCGGCCTGACCAAGAACGGTGCCGGCATCCTCACCCTCACCGGGGCAAACACCTACACCGGCACCACCACGGTCAACGCAGGAACCCTGAGCCTGGCCAACCCAGTTCTCGATGATGCGTCCTCCGTCAACATCGCGGCCACCGCCATCCTGAACCTGACCCACAGCTCGACCGACATCGTGACCACGCTCACGATCGCCGGCACGCCCATGGCAAACGGGATCTACGGTGCGGTGGGTTCCGGTGCGCAGTTTGAGAACGCGGCCATCACCGGCTCTGGCAAGATCCAGGTCGGTGCCAACCCGTATGACAACTGGGCGGACGCCAACAGCCTCGCAGGAGGAGACCGGGCCCTGAATGCCGACCCGGACGAAGACGGGATCCTGAACCTGTTGGAGTACTTCCTCGATGGAAATCCGAATGCCTTCACCTCCGGGCCGGCACTCGGAGGCACGCCCGGAACCACCACCAGCCTGACGTTCAAGCGTCGCGATGATGCCGCTGGAGATGTGACCTCGCAGTTCGTCGAAGTCAGCACCGACCTGGGAACCTGGACCAGCGTGGCGATCCCCGCTGGACCAGGCACTTCGACTGTCAGCGGGGTGACCTTTGTCATCAGCGACAACGGAAGCGCTCCAGACGACATCACCGCCACCGTCACGAATGCCCCGGATGACAAGAAGTTCCTCCGCATCAAGATCGTTGACTGATCCATTCCATCACCGCCGGGTCTGGAGCATCTCCAGGCCCGGCCGCGTGATCTGGAAATGAAAAACTCCCCGCCCGTTGCCGCCAGTCGGTGACGGGCGTTTTTCGTTTGAACGGATGCTCAACCGCAACTGCGGAGTCTTCACCAATCCGCAATCCACAATCCCCAATCGAAAATTCTTCCGATGGTCGGGCTGGCGGGATTCGAACCCACGACCCCCTGCCCCCCAGGCAGGTGCGCTACCAGACTGCGCTACAGCCCGTCATATCGGCGGGGGCGAAAGGCAAGCAGGGCAAATGCGGATTGGCAAGCCCTGAAAATCGTGCGATTGCCCCCTGCGACATGGAACGGATCAAAACAGCGATTGTCGGAGCGAGCGGCTATACGGGCATGGAACTGCTGCGCCTGCTCCTCGTGCACCCGCAGGTCGAGCTGGTGGCCGCCACGTCCCGCCAGGAGGCGGGCAAGCCGGTGCAGTCGATCTTTCCGCGCTTTCGTGGCGCTCCCGGAGCGACCCTGAGCTTCATCGAGCCCGATCCCGATGCCATCGCCGCCACGGGCGCGAAGGTCGCCTTTCTCGCCCTGCCTCATGGCGTGGCGGCGGAGATTGCCCGCGCCCTCCTTGAACGCGGCCTGAAGGTGATCGATCTCAGCGCGGATTTCCGCCTGCGGGATGCCGCCGTCTATCAGGAGTTCTACGGCCACGAGCACCCGGCCCCGGATCTGCTTTCCGAGGCAGTCTACGGACTTCCGGAAGTGCGGGCGGCGGCCATCATGGAGGCGCGCCTGATCGCCTCGCCAGGTTGCTACCCGACCAGCATCCTCCTGCCCTTGCTGCCGCTGCTGCGGGAAAAGCTGATCGACCCCACCACGATCGTCGCCAACTCGATGAGCGGCGTCAGCGGTGCGGGTCGCAAGGCCGATCTCAGCCTGCTGTTCTGCGAGTGCAACGAAAGCGTCCGCGCCTACGGACTGCCGAAGCACCGCCATCTTTCGGAAATCGAACAGGAGCTCTCGATCGCGGCCGGCTCTCCGGTGGTGATCACCTTCATCCCGCACCTCATCCCGGTGAATGCCGGGATCCACACCACCACCACCGCGAAGCTCGCTCCGGGCCTTGATCCCGAGGCTGTGGGAAATGCCCTGGAAGCCGCCTACGTATTCTGTCCCTTCGTGCGCCTCCTCGGTCGCGGCGGCTGCCCGGACACCAAGAACGTCACGCGGACCAACTTCATCGACATCGGCTGGCAATACGATGCCCGCACCGGTCGCATTCTCCTGCTCAGCGCCGAGGACAACCTCGGAAAAGGCGCGGGTGCGCAAGCCGTGCAGAGTTTCAACCTGCTCTTCGGACTTTCCGAGACTGCCGGATTGCAAAACTTCTGAGCCTTCCCCAAGGTCCGCACGCTCTTTCCCCAACGACTCATGGATTCCCAGTTCACCCGCATCAAAGGAGGCGTCGGCGCGCCGCAAGGTTTCGTCACCAGTGCCATTTCCTGCGGGATCAAGAATCCGGCTGTCGAGCGGCTCGACCTCGCCCTCATCGTTTCGGAAAAGCCCTGCGCCTCCGCCGGCACCTTCACGACCAACCGCGTCAAGGCCGCGCCGGTCCGTGTCAGCCAGTCCCACCTGCGCAAGGGCAACCTCCGCGCCATCGTCGCCAACTCCGGCAACGCCAACGCCTGCACCGGCGTCCAGGGCATCCGCGATGCCAACGCGATGTGCGATGCCGTGGCGAAGCCGCTCAAGCTCAAGCGCAGCGAGATCGGCGTCTGCTCCACCGGCGTGATCGGCCTGCCGATGCCGATGGTCCGCGTCGAGCCGAAGTTTCCCGAACTCCTCGAAAAGCTCGGCCCGAAGAACGGGCCGGACGTCGCCGCCGCGATCATCACCAGCGACACCCATGCCAAGGAAATCGCCATCTCCTTCGACCTCGGTGAGCACCGCGTCCGCATCGGCGGCTGCGTGAAGGGCGCGGGCATGATTTCCCCGAGCATGGCCACCATGCTCTGCTTCATCACCACCGATGCCAACATCCCCACCGAGTCCCTGCGAAAGGGTGTGCTCGAGTGCGTGGAAAGCAGCTTCAACCGCATCACCATCGATGGCGATATGAGCACCAACGACACCGTGCTCGTCCTCGCCAACGGAGCCTCCGGCATGCCTTCCGCCCGCCGGAACAGCTCCGCCTGCAAGCAGTTCCGCGCGGCGCTTCAGTTCGTCATGCTCGAACTCGCCAAGGCGGTCGTGCGCGATGGTGAGCGCGTCACCAAATTCGTCACCGTCGACGTCGTCGGGGCCCGCACCTACCTCGATGCGAAAAAGGTCGCCGAAGCCGTCTGCAAGTCCGCCCTGGTGAAAGCCTCCTGGAACGGCGGCGATCCGAACTGGGGCCGCATCCTTCATGCCGTCGGCTACTCCCGCGCCCGGATCCGTGAGGAACTGGTGGACATCCACATCGCCGGAAAAGCCGCCTGTATCGGTGGCCTTCAAGCCACCACCCCGATGGAAGAACTCCGCGCCGCCGTGGCCGAACCCGAGTTCACCATCACCATCGACCTCAATCAGGGCGATGCCGACTACACCATGTACTCCAGTGACCTCTCGCCCGAGTACATCGACTTCAACCGCTCCGAATACGCCTACTGGAAACAGGCGCGGAAAGACGGACTGGTGTGAGAAAGTTCCAAGTTCCAAGTTCCAAAACCAGAGTCCTCCTTGGAACTTGATCCTTGGCACTTGGAACTTCGCTGGTACACGAGGACGGGATCGAACCGCCGACCAACCCGGTGTAAGCGGGCCGCTCTACCGCTGAGCTACTCGTGCTTTCGCGTGACGCCGGATGCTTCCCCGCCCGTCCGCTCCGATCAAGCTCTTCCTGTTCCTCTTCGTTTCGAATTTAGGATTTAGAATTTAGTGCTTCTTCCCCCGCTCCCTTCTCCTCAACGCTTGCCCCTCACCCCTTGCGGTGGTTTGTTCGCCCTTCCACCATGCATCTCCGCTTCACCGATTCCGAACTCGCCACGCTGATTGAAATGATCAGCCTCGCGGCGAACGTGGCCTCGCTGAACCAGAAGCCGGGCTCCGAGGGCAAGGTCGCGGTGTTCGAGGACTTGGAAAACAAGCTGCTCGAGCGCGCGAGGCATTCGGGTTTCAGCAACATCATCGAGTTCGATGACGAGAAGCAGGCTTATCGCGTCACGGCGGAGTTCGAGGCCACCGCCTTCTATCAGGAATGCTTCGAGGAGTTCCGCGAGGAGAGCTTTTGGGAGGAGCTGGTGATCCGCCTGGCCGATCGCGACCTGATTCGTTCGATCGGTCTTTCCGCCTGGGAAAAGATGACCGAGCCGGAGCGTCGGGCCCAGACCCAGGAGCGGGAGAAGCATTACTGGGAGGAGTTCACCAAGAACGGCATCGAGCGCCTCGCCCTGATCCATCCTCCAGGGGAAGGGTGATCGTGGCGGCGCTTTCCAAGCGCCAAGCCTCCGATGGGAAAAGGCCAGGCGCTTGGAAAGCGCCGCCACGAACAAAAAAGGGCGGCCTCGCGGCCGCCCTTTGGAGAATCTGTTGGACTGAAACTTACTTGCCCTCGGTCTCCGCAATCGTCAGCGGACGATAGCCGCCGATGGTCTTGAAGTAGAGCAGCAGCAGCAGATAAATGATCGCCATGCCAACGGGAAGGATCGCGTCATAGAGCAGGGTCTTGCGGCTTCCACCGATTTCGCCCTCAACCATGGCCCGCTGTTCCGGGGTCCGCTTGTCGGCTTCGACCTTCTTCGCCTCCTCGACTTTCTTGCCGTCGAGAGCATTCACTTCGGCGAAGCTGAGCCACTTGCTGGGCTTCTCGGACTTGTTGGCCTCCAGCACGGCACCTTGACCATGCTCCTGCATGTGCTCGGCGGTGAAACGGTCCTTGGCATAGCCAAGACCGGGGCCACCCAGCTGGCCGACGGACAGCATGCCGATACCGCCCATGATGCTCATGGCGACGGCACCCGTGCGTGGGAAGCGGTCACCAACCACGGCCAACATGGTGGGCCAGAAGAAGGTCTTGCCGATGCTGTAGATGAACATGGCACCGAATGCGGCCTCTACGGCGTTGGCACCCGAAGCCAGGTAAAGGCCGGCGATTGCGAACAAGGCGCAGACGAACAGGATCGCGATCGGCGAGAGCTTGAGCTTGCTCTCAATCCAGTGCGAGCAGAAGCGCAGGCCGAACATCATCGCACAGGCGAAGATGAAGAGCAGCTTGCCAAGGCTTGGGGTCAGGATGGTGCCGTTGATGTTCTCGATCCACGAGTCCGTTCCCAGTTCGAGGGAGCCGAGAATCGCGTGGGCGATGAAGAGGGTGAAGAGCATCCAGTGGCCGATGGCGAACTTGGTGATCACGGCGACCCAAACGACGAATCCGGCACCGACGGCCATGGAGATGTAGTCCCAAGTGGCGCTCTTGAAGAACTCGGAGTGGGTGAGGCCGGCGAGGATGTTGCCACCCAGCGCGTCACGCGTGAAGAGATAGAGCAGGAAACCGGCGACGCTGGCACCAAGGATGCCCACGTCCTTCATCATTTCACCAAGTGAGAAGCCCTGCGAAGAAGCTTCGGATTTCGGGAAGCTTTGGCGGAAGAACATGAAGCCGTAGATGGCGGTCGGGACCAGATAGAGTCCGAGCTGGGCCTTCCAGCTCCAGTGGTCGCCCACCAACAGGGTGATGATCGCACCGATGATCATTCCTGCCGGCCATGAGGCATGAAGGATGTTCAGGTAGTGGGTCCGGTTGTGAGGGAAGAGGGTGGCAACGAGAGGGTTGGCCACCGCTTCCAGGGTGCCGTTGGCCAGTGAGAAGATGAAGGTTCCCGTGAACAACAGGAGGAAGGCGGTTTCCTGAGGCATGCTGCCCGAGGGCAGCAGGGTCACGATGGCCGAGATCACATGCAGGAGGAAGGCGGTGATGATCAGCTTGCCGTAGCCGATCTTGTCCACGACGACTCCGCCGATGATGATCCCGAAGCAGAAGCCAGAGAAGCCTGCTCCACCGACCAATCCCTTTTGAAGGTTGGTGAATCCGAACTCTTCGCTCCATGCGGCACCGATGCCGTTTCGAATGGCGAAGCCGACACCGGCTGCGAGGATGGCCATGAAGCCGGCCCAGAGGAGCCGCTTGGCATTTGGTATTTCAGTCGTGTTACTCATGGTATGGGATTTTGTTTTTGCGCGAGGATTTCCGGTGATTAGCGGTTCACTCCGGGGCTGGCAAGCTCCCTAAAACGCAAAATGCGCAAGAATCTCGGAGATTCGAGAAATCAAGCGATGTTGAGCATTTTGGAGCTGATTCGGGGGCGACCCAACCGGAGATGACGACCGGCCCGATGAAGTCCCATTTCAATCGCAACACCGGCCTTGGCGCGGTTCTTGCTGAGCGAGGACCGCTTTTTGGAACGCTGGCAGCTTTTCCCCCGCTTGATTCCTTCTCTCCACGGAGACCCGGAAGCCAGATTTCACGAAGAATTCAAATTCGGTCATGAAAAAACGGTCGTCCCTCCTCCCGAACTTCGCGCTGGCTTGCAGCATGGTCCTGACTTGCGCTTCCAGCACTTTCGCTGCCAGCGGCACTTGGAACTACGACGGCACCGCTGCCACCAGCAACACCTGGAACGCATCAGGCAGCTGGACTGGAGGGATTCCGAATGGTGTCGGCGAAAGCGCGACGTTTTCCAAAGACATTACGGCCGCCCGTTCGATCACGCTGGACGGTGACAAAACCGTGGGAAGCCTGACAATCGGAGATCCCACGACCTCGTTTTTTGGATACACGATTGGGAGCACTGCCCAGGCCTTTTACCGGCTGACCTTCGACCAGCCCGGCACCGCCAATGCGATTCTGAACTTCCCGCAGATCGCCAACAATACGGCTGCGAACACGGTCAATGCCTTGATCCAGCTCAACGACAACCTGGTGATTGATTCCCAGGCGGCCAATGCCAGCAACCCCACCCAAACCCTCAGCGGCATCATCACGGGTGGGAAATCCGTCACCAAGAGCGGTCCGGGCCTGATCACCTTGAGCGGACTGAATTCCTACAGCGGTGGCACCACGCTCAGTGGAGGCAAGATCACCGCCAGTACGATCTCATCCTTTGGCAGCGGCACGGTCAGCGTTGCCTCCGGCGCACAGGCAAACCTCAGTGCCACCGGAGTCTACCCCAACCATTTCGCCATCGCTGGCAACGGTCTGACTCTCTCCACTGCCGAAGCGAACACCGCCAACCTCGTGGGTGCCCTCCGCTTTGGCAACTCGGTTACCTCCGGCACCATCACGATTGACTCCGCTGGTGCCCGGCTTGGTGCGATCAGTGGTGCCTATGGCATCCTCCTCGGACCGCTTGCTGGCTCAGGTCCACTGGAAATCAACAGCATCACCTCCACCCACGCGGGCGTCATCACCCTCAACGGCGACGCCTCTGCCTACACAGGCACCATCACGGTGCCTCTCGGCACCCTCAAGCTCGGCACCGTCGCCATTGGTGGCAATCTGGTGATGAGGGACGGCACCACGCTTTTCCTCAACAACGCTCTGACCAATGACACCTCACCGGTCATCGGCACGGTCTCAGTGCCCAAAAGCCTGACTCTGGGAAATTCCGGCAGCACCACCACCGGAGTCGCGCTCTACGTCGACCCGGCAACCACCAATCCCCCGGCGATCAGAGGCGACGTCACCCTGAACGGCACCAACACGGTCTATCTCACCAATGCCTGCGCGGGCACGCCGGTGACCCTCCTGACCTACACCGGAACCTTGACCGGCTCGGCGTCCAATCTGGCGCTTGCCGTTCCCAGCGGCTATCGCGGCGCCACGTTCGCCGTGGACAATGCAAGTTCGCCGAAGAAAATCACCCTGACGATGGCCTCGAACAGTCTGACCTGGTCAGGTTCCGTCTCTGGCAACTGGAATGCCACCGACTCCAACTGGGGCGCTGGCGGCACCTTCATGAACGGCGACAATGTGACCTTCGATGACTCCGCCAGTGGGTCCGGAGCCGTTACCGTCGCCATCCCCACCAGCGGGGTCGTGGCTCCGAACAGCATTACCGTCAACAATCCGACCCGCAGTTACACCGTCAATGGCGCAGGCAGGATTGCCGGCGCGGCCTCCTTGACCAAGGACGGAGCCGGCACCCTGACGGTCGCCAATACCACGGCCAATACCTTTACCGGCGGGATCACCCTGAAGAATGGCACCCTGGCGATGTCCACCGCTGGATTCGGCACCGCCACCTTTCTCAAGATGACAGGCGGGGCATTCACCGCGAGCTCCACCACCGCGATGACCGGCAACGCCAATGCCAACCTTTCCGGCAACATTGTTCTAGGCGATGGAACGAATACCGGAGCCATCACCCTCACTGGCAACCACAGCTTTGCAAACAACACCAGCATCAGCGTTCCAGTCAGGGCGTCCGTCACTCTGACTGGCAACAACCTGCTGCCTGCCAACTTGACGGTCTCCACCCCGTTCAGCACGTCGTTCAACGCGAATTTGATTCTTGGTGGGTCATCGATCCTCAGCGCCAACACCACGATCACCAATACGGGTGTCTACAACTCAAGCAATTCGATCACATTCAGTGGACCTCTAACCGACGGAGCGTCGTCGTTCAGTCTCACGAAAGAAGGCATCGGCAGGCTGACCCTGAGTGCCGCCAACACTTATGACGGTGGCACCCTCGTCAACAACGGCCTGGTTTATGCCAACAACGCCCTCTCCTTCGGGACCGGTTCGGTCACCGTCGCCAACGGGGCCCAAGCGCTGCTTGCCGGATCGGGGGTCATTCCCAACGCGTTCTCGATCAGCGGGACCGGCTTGACGCTGCCCGGTCTGAACAACACCTCTCCGGATGGAGCGATCAACCTCAACACCAGCAATCAGTTTCTCACCGGTGCGATCACCCTGAGCAGTGATGCCAGGATTGCGGGATACTTCACGGCATCGGGCTTCATCACCGGTGTGATTGATGACGGGCCTGGATCGTTTGCCCTCGATCTCGGATCACCCGGGGCCGCAAACGGTTGCGGGACACTTACCCTCACCGGCACCAACACCTACAACGGCGGCACCAATATCTATCGGACCATCTTGCGGGCTTATTCAAACGGAGCCTTTGGCAGCGGTGACGTGACCATCGGCAGCGGCAGCGACGCGCCAACCATCGGTCTCAATACCCGGCTCGAAGTCGGCGCGGGCATCACCCTTCCCAACAACCTCAATCTCAACTGCAACGGGCGGACCAACAGCACGGCCGCCACCCAAACGTGGGGAGTCATCACCGGTTATCCTGGCGATGCGACCACGCCATCGACCGCCATCGTCAGTGGTTCGGTCAACATCACCAACACTCCCTCCAACGGCGGCCACTTTGCCGTTCAGGGACTTGCCACCAACATCCTTCGGGTGACCGGCCAGATCACCTCCTCGGTCCCTGTCATCGTGTCCAATGGCATTGTCGAACTCGGCGGCGGCGGAACGGACTACTCCGAACTGCAACAGTGGCGGGATACGCTCCGGGTGACGGCAACGGACGGCATCGCCACCTCGGCCGTGGTCTCCCAGGGAGCCCAGGGAACCGCCGTGCTGGACCTCAACGGCTACGACCAGACTCTTGCCGGCCTGACCCGTCCGACGGGCACCAATGCGGTCTCGGTGACGAACAACAAGAGCGGCGCGCCCGCCAAACTGACCTTGATTCCGGGAACCAGCTTCACCTACCCCGGCACCTTCGTGACCGATCCCGCCGGCTCCGCACTCAACCTGTCCATCGGCGGCTTCGGGTCGGAAATCACCACCCTTTCAGGCACATCCACCTCCTTCTCCGGCACCACCACCGTCACCAATGGCGGCACACTCAATCTAACCGGAACCTTGGGCAATGGCTCCAGTTCCTTGGTTACCCAGTCCGGTTCCAGACTCCAGGGCAAAGGAACCTTCGGTGGAAACGTCGCTCTCGGTGGCGGAACCACGATCGACGTCAATCCCGCCGTCGCAGGAAACCTGACCGCTGGCGGTTCAATCAACGTTACGGGCACGGTGAGCGTCAACCTCACCAGTCCTCCCACCGGACCGGTCGTGGTGATGTCATGCACCGGCACGCTCACCGCCACGGCCGGAAATTTCACCGCCCCGGGATACCCGACCGCTGCCTTCTCCGTGGTGGGCAAGCAAGTGCTCGTATCGGTCTCCTCCGAGAACCTGACATGGACAGGGGTTGGGGGCAGTCAATGGGACCTCAACTCGACCTCGAACTGGACGGATGGCTCGACCGCCCGCAAGTTCCTGAATGGCTACGGAGCCACCTTCAGCGACAGTCCGGGCTCGAATCAGGAAATCCAGATTCCGGGTCAGGTCCAGCCGTCGTCCATGACCTTCACCAACGCCACCCGCAGCTACACGTTCACCGATTCCTCCGCCGGACTCATCCAGGCAGGATCCCTGACCAAGGGCGGTGCAGGCAAGGTCACGTTCTCCGTTCCTGTCAGCTTCTCCGGGGGCATCGCCCTGAACGCCGGCATTGTTGCCATCGAATCGTCGGAAGTCGGCTCGCCGATCACGCTCTCCAGCTCCCTCTCAGGAGCAGGAACCCTGGCCATCGCCGCAGGCTACGGCAACCCGATCACGGTATCGGGAGCAAACAGTGCGTTCAGCGGACAACTGTCTGTCACCAAAGGCGAGATGATCCTTTCCGGAGCGGCCCCCAGTGGCACGGCCCAGATTGCCATCGGTGACTCTTCCAGCTTGGACAGCGACGAGCCGAAGCTCACGCTGGCATCCAGTGTGTCGGTGTCAAATCCTGTAGTGGCCTCGTCTCCAGCCTTGATTTCGAGGATCGCAGGACCAGGTGTCATCAGCGGTTCCGGCAGCCTGCTGAAGGATGGTTCCGGAACCCTGGAGGTCTCCAACGCGAACTCCTACACCGGCACCACCACGATCGTCGCGGGCACACTGAAAGGCATGACTCCCAATGCCATTCCAGCGGCCAGTACCATCCTCATGGGCACCGCAGCCACGGGGGCCAGCGATACGGTGCTCGTCCTTCCACCCGCGGTGACCTCTTATCAAACGACGCTTTCCTCACCTATTGTGCTGGGTAACGCGCCAGCCTCCAACGCGATCCTGCAGAGAGGAGCGGGCAGTGCCGCGGCCTATGGCGGAACCGTCAGTTTGAATGGCAGGAATCTGAATGTAAGATCCTCGGGCATCAGGCTGGACGGAGTGATTTCCGGCGCCGGTGGCCTCGTGATCGACACGAATGATTCGGGCAATCCGGTCATCCTCAACAATGCGGGCAACACCTTCACAGGAAACATTTCGGTGTCTTCAGGGAGTGTGCAATCCTCGTCGGGCACGGGAATCCCGGATGGGGCGTCGGTCATTCTGGGGTCCAACAGCACGTTCTATCTCGGGGCGAACGAGACGATCAATGGTGTGACGGGTCCTTCAAGTTCGTCGCTCCAGGCAGGATCCTATTCGCTCACGGTGGGTGCCGGCGGCTCATCATTCACCTTCGATGGGCAGTGGCAGAGCGGAACCGTGGTCAAAACTGGAGCCGGAACAATGTCGCTCAATGGGGCGAATACCTCGACCGGCTACCTGCGGGTGCAGGGTGGGACCGTGCTGGTCAACCAAAGCTGCGCTGCCCGGATCGACGTGCAGGGCGGCGGCACGCTTGGTGGCAACGGCAACGTGTTCTTTGCGTCGATTCCTCCAGGAGGTCATATTCCTGTCGATGGGATGATCGAACCGGGCAACCAGGGAGTGGGAACATTCACCATCAGCAATCCGCTGGCGTTCAACCCGGGAGCGGGCTTCAATCTTCAAATCGCGGATTGGAACTCCGTCACACCCGGAGTGGGCCACGACCTGCTGGTCTGCCCGAATCTGATCTTCTCAGGCGCGTCGTTCATCGTGAATCTCGATTGCGCGGGTCTCGCCAACTTCACCGAAACCGCCAAGAGTTTCGTGATCGCCCAAGGAACCCAGACGCTCTATCCGCCGGGATACAACACCGTGACCTTCAATGTGACGAACTTCCCCGGCGCAGGTACATGGAAGTTGGGGCTGGCTGGCACTTACGACAACACTCTCAGTCTCTATTATACCCCTCCTGCGGGCTATTCGACCTGGGCCAGCTCGAAGGGACTGACCGCTGAGAACAATGGTCCGGCGATGGATGCCGACAAGGATGGCGTCAGCAACCTGATGGAATACTACCTGGACGGCGATCCACTTGTCGGCAGTGTTGGAATCCTGCCCCAGATGACCAGGGACGCCGACTATGTCATCCTGAAGTTCAAACGTCTCGACTCCGCTGAATCCGATGTCACGACCCAGGTGATCGATTACGGCGGTGATGTTGGATCATGGCCCAAGTTTGTCGCGATTGGTGCTTCCAGCGCTGCGGAGGACTCCGACGGGACGATCGTCAATGTGGTGGAGGATGGCAGCAATCCCGATCAGATCGAGGTGAGGATTCGCCGCACCAACGAGACCGGGGGCCGCTTGTTCGCACGCCTCAGGGTGGCCAAGCCCTGACTGTCCGGATCAACCGGCACCAGTACCATCCCCAGAAGCATCCGGACGGCAAGAGGCTTTCGACGCCTTCGTGCGGCAAGGACCGTTATCTTGAATCCTGAAATACAAACCACGAAATTCACGAGACATCACGAAAACCAGACAGTTCCGAAACGCTTCATACTCATTCATCAGGTGAGTGCGAAGATGGAGACCATTGCTTCTGCTTTCGTGTTTTTCGTGACTTTAGTGGTTTCCCATTTTCCTGTTAAGGGTTATCCGTCTGCGCTTTCGCCTTCCCCCTGACACGCAAAAAGCCCGGGTTCCTGATCGAAACCCGGGCCTGGGAGAGGGGTGGTCTTACTTGGAGGACGAAACGAAGCTGGCCTGGGTGGCGCCCTTCTTGAGCTTCTTCTGCTTGATCCAGCTCATCGTGGAGCGGAGACGCTCTCCGACCTTCTCGATCTGGTGCTCGGCTTCGGCCTTGCGGATGGCGTCGAACTTCTTGTAGCCGCCGGTGGTGGCTTCGGCGATCCACTCCTTGGCGAACTTGCCGGATTCGATTTCCTTGAGCTGCTTCTGCATCCGCTTC
>JAIXPW010000203.1 GCA_027485995.1 Verrucomicrobiaceae bacterium | reverse complement strand
TATCAAGCCCCAAAAGCATGGCATAATGCGCCGTCAGAGACTGTTCCATGGAGCGACCCTAGCAGCCTTCGCCTGGACCTGCGACCGGAAGCCACCCACTAAATCGCGGGAAGAACCCCTTTTTCCTGCACTCCTCCACCCTAGCTTAGTTTAGCCCCAACGTGACCGGACTTCGGGGGCCATCTCAAATCCCCTATCAATTCCATGAGCGATCATCGATGTTTTCTCTGTCAAAAGGACCTCCCTGAAAATCAGGCCCTAAGCAAGATCATCAGGATTTCTTCATGTCCCCGACATTGGATGGCGACGTGGGTTCTTGCCTTCATGCTCATGATGGCGGGAGCCGGGGCCGCCCTCACTTGGATTATCCAGGATTCAGAGGTTCAATTCAGGTTCGTGATCGGCTTGATCGGCTGCCTGGTGGGAATGGCTGAGTTGCTTCATTCCATGCAGTGCAGGAGGAAGCAGCAGAAGCTCATGAAGGGGCAGTCGCAATGAAATCATTTGAACGGTTTGAGGGGACGAGTCTTTATGTTCACGAATCGATCACCACTTTCCGGAAGCTCGTCAATTGGTGTTCGCCGATCGTTTGCACACCCTGTAGTCGCGGAGATCTCCATCTGCTTTCTCCTCCACGTCCATGCATGCCCACTGCTCACTCGCCCTCCTTTCCCTGATCCTCTGTCCCGCATTGTCCGCTGAGGAGGGTTGGAAATCCCTCTGGAACGGAAAGGACCTCAGCGGGTGGTCGACCTGGATGCAGCGGCCGGAATCCACTTCCGTGGTGGCCGACATGAGGCGGGGTGTTGATGGAAAATATGTGGACGCCATCGGTTCCAACAAGGACCCACTCAAGGTGTTCACCGTCGTAGAGGTCGACGGAAAGCCTGCGATCCGGATCTCTGGCGAAGTATTCGGCGAGCTGCGTTCCAGGGAGTCATTCCAGAACTATCGCCTGCGTCTTCAGTTCAAGTGGGGTCAGTTGAAATGGCCGCCGCGCAACGGAGCCAGGACGCCGCGGGACAGCGGAATCCTGTATCATGTTCATGCCGCACCGGGAGCAGAAGGCCGCACCTGGGCGCGATCGATCGAACTGCAGATTCAGGAGCATGACGTTGGTGACCTCTACGCGGTGAACTCCGAGATTTCCGTTAGATCGACCGCCCGCAAGGACGGCAAGCACACCTTGTATGACTACGATCCCCACGGTGAGTGGCACGTCTTCTCACAAGTAAGCGGACAGGAGGGACGCTGCGTGAAGCAGCCCGACGCCGAGAAACCCGGGGGAGAGTGGAACCTCGTCGAGATCGTCTGCTTGGGCGAGGACTGCCTGCATGTGGTGAATGGGAAGGTCGTGATGCGCCTTCACGCACCACGGCGGATCGATGGAGGAAAACCCGAGCCCGTCACCTCGGGTCCGATCATCCTTCAATCTGAAGGCGCGGAGATCTACTTTCGGAACATCGAACTCAAGCCGATCACCGCCCTGCCACCGGAGTTCAACGAGTCAGCAGATTGACTCGATCAGCGGGTCGAATCCTGGATCTTTTCTCCGGTGCGTTCCATTCCCTGACCAATCTTGTTGCCGACACGTTCGACCCCGTGACCCACCGTCCTGGTGTTTCGTTCGGTGTCGTTGGCAACGCCATAGGCGGTGTTGCGGCAGCTGGTGATTGACAGGACGGCGGCGGCGGCAAGAAGCGACGCAAGTTTGAGCGAGGTGTGTTTCATGGGATTCGGGCAGATGAGTTGCCAGCAGAATCTGGATCGCACATCGCGTGCCCACCCGGTCAGCGAACCCCTTGGAATCCTGAACACAAGGACATACTATGACACCAACGCTACAGCCGTAGGGATTGGAGCCGCTGCAAGGAACGCTTCTGCAGGCGGAACGACCTGCATCCGAACCTGTCACTGAGAGGATCTTGTCCGGATCATTGCATCCCACCATCCCGACGAATGCATCCTGCACGGCGGCGATGGAAACGAGGCCTTTCATCAGGACACTTTGACCGGACATTGTGATGGCAGACCGACTGCCATCATGAATTCGGCTGGCCAGATTTTTAATCGTGAGCCCCATCCAATTCCTCCCCTAGTCTCTCTGCGAACCCTTTGGCTCCCCATTCAATCTCACCTTCATGAGTGCTCCGATCCGACTTCTCACCAGCAAGCCCAGCCTCAAGGACTCTCTCCAGGTCGTGCTGCTTCCCGCTGGTACCAATTCCCCGAATCCATTCAGAACCGCACTTGCGGGCACCAAGGTCGGGGCCGAACTCGTCCGCTTGGTTTTCGATTCGGATGGAACCCGATACTGCCTTCTCGGCCTGGATGCCTCCTCATCCACCAGATCCCTGCGACTCGCTGCCGCCCGCGCCGTGAAATCACTCACCTCGACAGGAGCCAAGGCGCTTTCGTTTGATACCTCTTTTCTAACAGATGTGAGCGACGTGGACTCTGTTGGACGTGCCCTGGCCGAAGGCATCTCGATCGCGACCTTCGACACCAAGCCCTATGCAGGAACCGCATCGACCAAGTCCGCCACCTCCGGGGTGTCGGTGAAACTCGAATCTCGTTTCCACAAGAGCTTCCGCGAGGGTCTACTCCTGGGCCAGGCGGTCAACACGGCCAGACGCCTCGCCGCCACGCCTCCGAACCTGGCGGGTCCTTCCCAACTGACCACCCATGCCCAGGCGATCGCGAAGACACACGGCATGTCCTTCAAGATCATCGACGCCAAGGCCGCCGCCAAACTCGGCATGGGCGGCCTGCTCGCCGTCGGAGCCGGCTCGGCGGATCCTCCACGGCTCGTGATCCTCGAGTGGAATCCCGGCGGAAAGGAGACCACTCGGCCCGTCCTTCTGGTCGGAAAGTCCGTCACCTACGACTCCGGCGGCCTCTCCATCAAATCAGACGGCGGCAAGGGCATGAAGGCCGACAAGTCCGGCGGCTGCACCATGCTCGGCGTCATGGAAGCCATCGCCCTTCTGAAGCTCCGCACACGCGTCGTCTGCATCCTCGCGATCGCCGAAAACATGATCGACGCGAACTGTTACCGTCTCGATGACGTGATCACCCACGTCAATGGAGTCACCTGCGAGATCACCAATACCGACGCCGAGGGCCGACTCGTTCTGGCAGATGCACTTGCCTGGGGGACTGATACCTATCAGCCGACCACCGTGATTGATGCCGCCACCTTGACCGGCGGCGTGCTCGTGGCGCTCGGAAAGACCACCACCGGAGCCTTCTGCAACAATGACGATCTCATGTCGCGGCTGGATCAGGCCGCACGCCGCTCCGACGAGAAGGTCTGGCGCCTGCCGCTGGAGGATGAGTTGAGGGAAAAGATGAAATCCTCCATCGCCGACCTCCACAACTCCTCTCCCTACCGCTTCGCCCATGCCGGCACCGGGGCCGCCTACCTTTCGTTCTTCGTTGGAAAGGATGCTCCGAAACAGATGCCCACCACCCCATGGGTCCATCTCGACATCGCCGGCACCGCAGTCAGTGAAGGCGATTCGGATTGGGAAGGCCTCTATCCCAAGGGCCCGACCGGCTGGGGCGTGCGCACCCTGGTCAGACTGATCGCCGAGCTGAAATGAGGGGAACGCTGCCGTTGGAATATATTCTGTTAGAACATCCGCTGTTGGAATGTCAGAACTAGATCTTCCCATTCGTGCCGCCATCGAGGTGGCAAGCGATCATGGCCTCGCATCCGACCGCTGCGACGTTCTCCAACACGGCAGCACCCTCGTTCTGCGGCTGAGCGAAACGCTGGTGGCACGGATCGTCATCGATCGTGACGGCCCACGGCAGGGCACCGGATGGTTCGAGCGCGAGAACGCCGTCGCCCTGCACCTCGCACGAAATGGCGCGCCGGTCATCCCGCTTCATCCCGATCTTCCTCCGGGTCCTTATGAGCACCTCGGCTATCCGATCAACTTCTGGCGCTTCGTCACCGTTCTGCAGGACGAACCTCATCCCGGACTCATCGGCGGCACGCTGCATCGTTGTCATGAAGTGCTCCGGTCCTTTCCCGATCCTCTGCCGGAACTTGGTATTCTCACTGAAACGATCGACCTGTTAGAGACCTTGGAACGCCGGAGCCTGTTTCCTCATTCAATCCTCGAGCTCTTTCATGAACGGTTGACGTCTTCGCTCGCTGCCCTGAAAGACCTCCCGCTCCAGCCTCTCCACGGAGATGCCCATGGCGGCAATCTTCTCAATACCACCGACGGCCTGCTGTGGACCGACTGGGAAGACACCTTCCTGGGACCGGTCGAATGGGATCTTGCCTCGATCATCTGGAATGCGCGGATTCTCGATGAGGATCATCAGACCGCCGATGCCATCCTTGAGGCCTATCGAAAGGCTGGTGGCTTGATTGATTCCTCCGCCCTTCGTCACAGCCTCATCGCCCGGGCAGCGGTGATGAGCGCCTGGTATCCCATCCTATATCCGGATCCTTCCACCGAGCGTAAAATCAAGCTCCAGCGGCGAATCGACTGGCTGGCAAAAATTTCCTGAACTCCTGATCGCCAGCTCGAAAGTTGATCGCTAATAGCCGGTGGATGATCGACTCATGCCTTGGAATGCTCCGCCGGATCGCGGTGATCCTGTTCGCTCTACTGGCCCTGAACGGCCTCGCCTCCGGCCATGCCATGAAGCAGGTGAGGTCGGAGATCTCCGCTGGAAATGGTCAATGGCAGGCTTCGGTGTGGCTTGAGGCATGGGCCCTTTATCCTGAAGACGGGCCAAAGATCCCAAAGGGAACCCCGGGTGATCCAGGCACCGCCGGAAAGGCCTGGGTGGCGACGCTTGAGGAGGCCGATCACTCCACCATGCGCAAGGTGGCAGCCGAGTTCCTCGATGAAACCTTCGTGCTCACCCTCGATGGCCAGCGGCTGAAGGCGGAGTATCATTATCCGGACTATGCGGAGCCCAAGCCGGTGCTGTCGGAGAATCTGGAAGGAAATGCCCTGGTTCGCATCGACCTGTCCGGCGCGCTGCCCGACAAGGCATCCGGCCCGCTTCTATTGGCCTGGCAGGACGACGAGGATGAACCGCTGGCCCTGCTGATCAGGGGAACCGAGTCCCGGCTGCTCAGGCTCACCGCAAGGGCTCCGGCGGTTGAGTTGATGACGATCGACTCGTCGGGCGGCACCACCATCGAGCAGGGATCCTCACTCTGGCAGTGGATCGTTTCCGGCTTCGTGCACATCCTGCCTCTCGGTACTGACCACATCTGCTTCATCCTGGGCCTCTTTTTCCTTCAGCCGAAATGGAAGCCGCTGCTGATGCAGACCAGCGCGTTCACGCTGGCGCATTCGATCACCCTGGCGCTTGTGGTGCTGAAGGTCTTCACGGTGCCCGCAAGTGTGGTCGAGCCCATGATTGCCCTGAGCATCGCCTACGTCGGCATCGAGAACCTGTGGGTCAAGGAACTCAAGCCGTGGCGGGTCGGACTCGTCTTCGGTCTGGGACTGCTGCACGGCATGGGTTTCGCCTCGGTGATGCAGGATCTGGATCTGCCGGAAGGCCAGGTGCTCAAGCCATTGGTCGGCTTCAACCTCGGAGTGGAGTTCGGCCAGGTGACGGTGCTGGCCACCGCCTTCGCCCTGACCTTCTGGATGATCCGCAAGCCACAATTCGGCGCGGTGCGGAAAGTCGCCTCCTGCCTCATCGGCCTGATGGGCCTCTACTGGACCTGGGACCGGATCTGGGGCTGATGTCGCGAACATCGGCGAATCGGACCCCTAACGATCATCGATTCGGGACTGGGAAGATGCCTAATCGCAGGTCTCTAACAGACCATAGTACACCGCTGGCAGCTGCCCCGGCTCCCTTCATCCTCCTCGCTCCGTCCTTCCGCCTCGCGCTGAAACGCTAGCGTGAAGCGCTGAAGACTTCGTTGACGAAGGCCTTGCTGCCGATGACCGCGCCGTCCGTGAAATAGCGGACCTTGCAGCGAAGCATCGCCGCCATGCTGGGTTCAGGAAGCACCGTGCCGCTGAATTTATCAGCTTCTCTACATATTGTCTGTTCCTTTTCGTTTATGGATCGGATCACGATTTCTCTTAACGGCGGCTTGCCCGGCGGTCGGGTCACCGCTTTGCTCACAGCACCATGACCCCAGAATCCACCATCAAACTTCTTGATCGCTATTATTCCGCCTTCAACACCGGAGACCGCGAGGCATTCTTCTCGCTGATGGCAGATGATGTGGTCCACGACCTCAACCAGGGAGGCTCGGAGACGGGAGTGGCGGCGTTCCGGGAGTTCATGGCGCGGATGGACCGCTGCTACCGTGAGCGACTGGAGGACCTGGTTCTTTTCGCGAATGAGGACGGCACGCGTGCGGCGGCAGAGTTCACCGTGCATGGCGAATATCTTTCAACCGACGAGGGACTGCCGACAGCGAATGGCCAGACCTACGTGCTGCCGGCCGGGGCGTTTTTCCAGATCAAAGACGACAAGATCGCACGGGTGACGATGTACTACAACCTGACCGAGTGGCTGCGGCAGGTGGGTGCCTGAACGTTCAGGCGGCCCGGCGGTGGCGGAGGCGATCGATGATCACGGCAATGACGATGATCACACCTGCGATGACTTCCGTCGTGGCGGTGGGGATTCCATTCATATTGCAACCGTTTTGAATGGTCGTCATGAGGAGCGCTCCAATCAGCGCTCCAATTACAGTGCCTTCACCCCCGGAAAGGCTGGCGCCACCGATCACCACAGCCGCGATGATATTGAGTTCCATTCCCATGGCGGTGGTCGGGTCACCTTGGTTGGTTTTAGCCATCACCATGACAGCAGAAAGCCCCGCCAACGCCCCACCTAGACTGTAAACCATCATTTTGATCCTACCGACATTCACTCCGCAAAGTGTGGCGGTATTCTCATTCGAACCGATGGCGTAGACATACCGGCCAAAACGGGTGAAACGGAGCACGAGTGTCATGATGATCACGAGTGCTGCCATCATCCACACGCCATACGGAAGACCGCTTCCACCCATCCAGGCTTTGTAGGTGGTCGTATCGAACGGAAGATTGACCGGAGTGCCGTGCGAGTAGACCTTCGCACCGCCTCGGAAAATCTGCATGGTGCCGAGGGTGACAATGAAGGGCATCAGGCGCAGACCGACGGTAAGGCCTCCATTCACGATGCCGCAGAGGGCACCAAAGGCGATTGTCCCACCAAAGACGATGAGCGGTGGGTAGCCCTCCGTGACAAGGGTGGCAGCCGCGACGCTGGCCATGGCGATGATCGAACCGACGGAAAGATCAATTCCGCCAGAAATGATGATCAGCGTCATGCCGATGGCGGCTGTCGCAACAATGACGGTCTGCGTGAGCACGTTCAGGGCAACATCGCTGGTGAACATCGCCGGCTTCATCGCACCGAAAATGCAGTACACCACGACGAGGGCGAGGAAGGGGCCGAGGAGTGTGAGAATGGAACGGATGGACATGGGGAAAGACTGAAGAGTTGGAGATTCAAGACTCAGGATGAAGAGCCGGGGAGGTCGTCGGCCTTGCCGGTGGCGACGCGCATGACGTCCTCAGGTGTTAGATTTCCGACCGGCACGGCGCGGGTCAGTCGGCCCTGGCTCATGACGGCAATGCGATCGCAGGTGCCGAACAACTCGGGCAGATAGCTGGAAATCAGGATCACCGCACGAGGGCGCTTTGGGTCGGTGACTGCTTCATTGATCGCCTCGTAAATGCGGGCCTTGGCGGCGATGTCGATGCCACGGGTCGGCTCGTCCAACAGCAGGATGTCGACATCGTGTTCGAGCAAGCGGGCGAAGGCGGCCTTCTGCTGGTTGCCACCGGAAAGCGAACCGATCTTTTGCGTCGGGCCCTGGCACTTGATGCCGAGGCGATCGATCCAGCTTTGGGTCGCGGCCTGCTGCTTTGTCGGCGAAACCGTTCCCGCCGATCCGAAACGCTCGAGACAAGTCAGCGTGACGTTGTCGGCGATGGAAAGATTGAGCGCGAGTCCTTCCTCTTTCCGGTTTTCGCTGAGCATGCCCATGCCCTGACGCCAGCGCTCACGTGGTGACGCATTGCCTGGCTTTCCAGCCATCACGATTTCTCCGGAACGGACGCGATCGAGCCCGAAGAGTGCGCGGAGAAACTCCGTACGCCCGGAGCCGACGAGACCCGCAATGCCGATGACCTCGCCGCGACGAAGGCTCAGATCGGCAGACACCGGCTTGCTGGCTCCGGCGAGTTTGCGGATTTCCAGAATCGTCTCACCAGGGGTGCGGGCGGTGCGCGGGTAAAGATCCTCGACGCTGCGGCCGACCATCAAGGACACGATCTCATCGGTTGAGGCGCTGGCGACATCCAGCGTGCCGACCACTGAACCATCACGCAGCACCGTGAGGCGGCTGGCGAGGCGTTTCACCTCCTCAAGGAAATGCGAGATGTAGATGATCGAGATGCCCTGCTCACGGAGGCGGTCGATGAGCAGGAAGAGCCGCTCGATGTCCTTCTGGGCAAGCGATGAAGTGGGCTCGTCGAACACCAGCACCTTGCAGCCCATCGCAAGCGAACGACCGATTTCAATGAGCTGCTGGGCGGAGACCGAAAGATCCCCCGCCCGCATGTCGGGACGGAGGTCCGGATGCTCGAAACGGGCGAGCGCCTCCAAGGCACGACGCCGCATTTCCTTGCGATCAATGAAGGGCCCCATCACCGGCTCCATGCCGAGGACGATGTTCTCCTCCACCGTGAGATGAGGCGCAATCGATAGCTCCTGGTAAATCATCCCCACGCCACGCGCGCGGGCTTCGAGGGGATTTCGTGGGCGGTAAGGCTCGCCGTTGAAGAACATCTCGCCCTCATCCGGCGAATGGGCTCCGGAGAGCACCTTCATCAGGGTGGACTTGCCGGCACCGTTTTCACCGACGAGGGCATGGACTTCGCCGGGCAGGATTTCCAGATCCACCCGGCCGAGCGCGATCGTCGAGCCGAAGGTCTTTCGGATGCCGCGCATCTGAAGACGCGGAAGCGGGTCGCGGGACATCGTCTCGGGTGGGTTTTGGAAAATCCGGCTGCGAGGGCTTACTGCACCTGGGTCTTGATCAGCGCGGCGACCTTGGCATCGGCCATGTTTTCCGGAGTGACCATGGTGGCTCCGGTGTCGACGACGGGCTGGACAGCAGTGCCCTTGATCTTGTCGATCGCGGACTTCACGCCGAGGTAACCCATGTTCACCGGATCCTGAAGCACGGTGCCATGAAGTTCGCCCTTCTTGAGCGCATCGAGGAAGGTGGCATCGCAGTCGAAGCCGACAAACTTGACCTTGCCTGCAAGATTCTTGCCGCGAAGGGCCTGGAGCATGCCGTAGGTGTTGGTCTGGTTCGAGCAGAAGATGCCCTGGATCGAAAGGCCATCGCCTTCGGCAAAGCGGGTCAGGAGGTTGGTCGCGGTGTCCTGGGCCTGGGTGGCGGTGGCACCGGCATACTGCTCGGCACTGACGACCTCGATGCCCGGGAACTTCTTGATCTCCTCCAGGAAACCCTCCTCACGATGATCGGTCGAGGCGCTGCCCTGAAGATACCGGAGCACGGCGACCTTGCCCTTTCCGCCAAGAATCTCGGCCAGGCGGCGGGCTCCGATGCGACCGCCTTCACGGTTGTCGGTGGCGACGTAGCTGGTGATGAAGGAGGAGGAGTCTGCCAGAGCGGAGTCAATGATCACGACGGGCTTGCCCTTGTCGGTCACGTCCTTGACGGCATCGCGCAGCGCAGTGGCATCGAGCGGGGCGAGGACAATCGCGTCGGACTGGAGCGCCTGGTTGCGGACAAGGTCGATCTGTTGGGAGCGGTCGTCCTCCTTCTGAGGTCCGATGAAGGTCACGTTCACCCCGAACTCGGCTGCGGCCTTGTTGGCTCCGGCTTCGACGGACTTCCAGTAGAGATGGGTGGTGCCTTTCGGAATGACGGCGATGGTGAGCTTGCCATTGCTGCCGGATTCCTTGCAGGAAACCAGCGCGAGGGCGGCGACGAGGGCGAGACTGAGGCTTGCTTTCATGGGTTACTCTAGGGCAAGGAGGGTTGTTTCTAGTTCTGCTGTATCAAGAAAAATTATCCATTAAATGCGCAGGACGGAGTTCCCCGAACTCCAAGCCCACGAACGACAAAGAGCCGACCTGCGTGCTCCTCCACCACAGACTTGTGGATTCCGGTCGTGACGTAAAGATCGCATAATCCGGGCCCGCCGAAGGCACAGGCGGTGGTTTCGAGGCAAGGCAGCTCCACCCGGCGGAGCTCATTTCCGGAAATCGGGTCGTAGCAGATGACGCAGGCTCCGTGGCAGAAGGCCACCCAAAGGTGTTCGTCGGCATCGATCGTCATGCCATCTGGCGAGGCATCGATACCCACTGTCGAGACCGCCGTGCGGGGATTTCTCAACTGGCCATCCTCGTAGTCGAACGCCAGAACCTCGCGGCGCGGAGTGTCGATGTAGTAAACCGTTCTCCCATCGCCCGACCAAACGATGCCGTTCGAGTTCGTCACCGGACCGAAGGCCTCATGCAGGCTCAGATCCGGATCGAGCCGGTAGAGCCGGGCATCGCCGGTTTTCTTCACCAGGCTGATGGTTCCCGCGAAAAATCGTCCGTCAGGTGAGCATTTGCCGTCGTTGAAGCGATTGTCGGGCTTGTCCGCTTCCGGATTGACGATCGGAGACAGTTCGCCGCTTTCCTCATCGAGGAAAAACAACCCGTGATCGCCTGCGATGACCAGCCCGCCCGAGGCGCGAGGCACGACGGCTCCGACCCGTTGCCCGACACTCCAGGAGCGCTCCTCGCCAGTGGCCGGATCGTAGCGGTGGACCTGGTGGCCTTCGATATCGACGTAGTAAAGCGCGCCATTCCACCAGATCGGGCCTTCGCCCCAGCGGGAGCGGATTGAGGAGACGGGTTCGATGGTCAACATGCCGGGAGCGTAGGATTCTTCAGCGCGGAGTCCAGAACCGGATGAGGTGATCCAAGACAGGGCATCGATCCCATGGAAACACGTTGTCATCGTCGGATTTTCGCGATATACCGACCGCCGAAAGCGAATTGTCCGAATCCGACATGTCCCCCCTTTTCCGCCCTCTCTATCTCCGCCTTGGATTCGCCATGGCGCTGCTGGTCGCCCTTTTATCCGCCTCCAGGGCCGGAGCACAGGCGGGCTGGGAGATCGTGAAGATCGAGGACCGCGATTACGTCACGGTCGACAGCATCAAGACCTTCTACCACTTCGCGAAAATGACGCGCACCGGCGATTCCATCAAGCTGGAGAATCCGCGGGTCGAGATGGAGCTCAAGGTCGGCTCTCAGGAGTGCCTGATGAACAGCGTGAAATTCGTTTTCAGCTACCCGATCGAAACCAGCGGTTCGAAAATCTGTGTTTCGAGGATCGATCTCGCCAAACTGGTCGATCCCGTTCTCCGCCCGAACTACATCCAGAACGCCGGAAATTTCAGAACCGTCATCATCGATCCAGGCCATGGGGGCAAGGATGCCGGAGCGACGAATCCTTTCGGCAGCGAGGCCAACTACACCCTCAAGGTCGCCGGAAAGTTCAAGACCCAGCTCGAAGCCAAAGGGTTCAAGGTCTTGCTGACCCGCAAAAGCGATGTGTTTCTTTCGCTTCAGGAACGGGTGGATCTCGCCAATGCGGTCAAGGAATCCGCCTTGTTCATCAGCATCCATTTCAACTCGGGCAGCAGCGCCGCCCACGGGATCGAGACGTTCACGCTCTCGCCCCAGGGCGTCGCCCACTACGGGCGCGGCCTGAAATCGAGCGACTTCAGCAACTTCAACGGCAACGAGCACGACTCCGCCAACATCGCCCTCGCCACCTCCGTGCACGGTTCCATCCTTCAGCGCCTGGGCATCCAGGGCAAAGGCAACGGTGTCAGCTTTGATCGCGGCATCAAGCGCGCCCGCTGGAGCGTCCTCACCGGTGTCCAGCACCCGGCCATCCTCGTGGAGTGCGGCTTCGTCAGCCACCCCTACGAAGCCCGCCTCATCGAGAACGAGGCCTATCAGAACGCCCTGGCATCCGGCCTGACCGATGCCGTGGTGAAATACCGCTACGCCGTCAGCCAGCGGCCTCAGCCCTGAGCGTTACACGCCGTTCAGGATGGCCTCGATCATCCGCAGCGCCTCCAGATTCGGCCTCACCTCGTGGACCCGGTGCAGCCTCACCCCCATCTCGCGGGCTTTTGCCGTGAGTGCCACCGTCGGCCAGTCACGATCTTCCAGTCGGTCACTTTCCAGCACCCGGCCGATGAAGGATTTCCTTGAGACTCCGAGCAGGATCGGTCGCCCGGCAGGCGCGAGGCGGTCGAGCGACCGCAGCAGCTCCAGATTGTGCTCCACCGTTTTTCCGAAGCCGATCCCGGGGTCGAAACACAGCGCCTCCCCGGCAATCCCGGCCGAGGTAAGGGTCCGCAGCCGTTCCTGGAAAAAGGCCTGAACCTCCCGCACCACATCGTCATAACGAGGGGCCAGTTGCATCACCTCAGGAGTCCCCTGCCGGTGCATCACCACCACGCCGCAGCCGGACTCCCGACACACGGCCTCCATCTCCGGGTCACCCGTGAGGCCCGAGACATCATTGACGATGTCTGCACCACCATCGAGAGCCTCCCGGGCCACCCGGGCCTTGCAGGTGTCGATCGAAATCAGCCCACCCCACTCGGCGCGCAAGGCCCGGATGACCGGGAGAGTCCGTGAAATTTCAAGCTCACAGGAAACGGGGGCCGCGCCGGGACGGGTCGATTCCCCGCCGATGTCGATGATCTCCGCACCTTCCCCGATCATCGTCCTCGCATGGGCCAGGGCCGAGTCCACCGCATCATGCTGCCCGCCGTCCGAAAACGAATCCGGCGTGACATTGAGAATGCCCATCACCACTCCCCTCCGACTCAGGTCCAGGGTCTGTTGTCCGATCTTCCAGTGCATGAAAACTGTCCGCTTGCAGCGTTTCGCGCCGCATCGTAGCGTGGTCGCCATGAAGTTTCTGACAATCCGTAAATCGATGACGGCTCTGCTTTTCGCCGCAGGCACCCTCCTTGCGGTGGCCGATGATGACTTCAACAAGGTGGACGGTCCCAACGTCCGGGTGATGCGCAACGAGGACGGCTCGAAGACGCTCTTCCTCCGCAGTCCCGACAACAAGACACTCACCAAAAAGACCTTCACCGCCAACGGGGTTCTTGAACTCCTGACCGTCTATCGCATGGACGCCAACGAGAACCCCCTGAGCTGCAAGATTTACGACGGTCAGAAGCAGGAACTCTTCAAGGTCAGCTACGGCTACCGCAAAAGCGACGGCCAGCTGATCGAGGAACGCATGTTCGACTCCCGAGTCCGCCGCGTGAATCCGGTGGACGGCGTCACGGAAATGCCCGTCCGGCGCTTCATTTACACCTACGACGGCCAGGGCAAACGTAGCCGTGGCCAGGCCATCACCCCCCTTCCTGGAAAGTTTGCTGACGATGTTTACCGCAAGGGCGCGGCCGATCCCGACAATCCCTTCAAGCAGTCCACTCCCGTGAGCCCTTCCAAGCACTGAAGCCGCCCGGAGCATGATCGCGAAACGCATCATCTTCGAGGGTCGCGTTCAGGGCGTCGGTTTCCGCTACACCGCCAAGGACCTCGCCAAGGGCTTCGATGTCTGCGGCACGGTGAAAAATCTCGATGACGGCAGCGTTGAACTCCAGGTCATGGGCGAACGCGCGGAGGTCGAGGATTTCATCCGTGAGATCACCGAGGAATCCGCCGTGGCCCATCACATCCAGAATGTGACCCGCGAGAGCATTCCGCTCTTGGAGGGAGTGAAGGGCTTTCGGATCGTACAGATGTGAATCGTGATTGGTAAATCGTGAATGGTCTTTCCATCGCCACTCACCATTCACATCCCTTCAAAGCTCCTTCACACTGAACGTATCCCCCTGGCGGATGTCGCCGGATTGATAGCCTTTCATGAACCAGCGCATCCGTTGCTCGGAGCTGCCGTGGGTGAAGGAATCCGGAACCACCCGCCCCGTCGCCTGGCGTTGCAGGGCATCGTCGCCGATCACTTCCGCCGCCCGCATCGCTTCCTCGATGTCACCGGGTTCGAGGAAACGGGACTGATCGTTCTGCTTCCGCGCCCACAGGCCAGCCAGAAAGTCAGCCTGAAGCTCCAGGCGGACGGACAGCGCATTCTGCTGCTTTTGGCTGACACGCCCCCTCGCCTCATCGACGGGCCGTGAGAGCCCCAGTTCGTGCTGCACATGGTGGCCTACTTCGTGGGCGATGACGTAGGCTTGGGCAAAATCTCCGGGAGCACCGAAACGCTGCTTCAGCTCACGGTAGAACGAAAGGTCGATGTAAACCGTCTGATCCGCCGGACAATAGAACGGCCCCACGCCCGAGTCCGCAGCGCCGCAACCGGTCTGGACCTGACGGCTGAAGATCACCATCCGCGGCTCCCGATACTGCCGACCGAGCCTCTTGAACTCCTCCGCCCAGACGATCTCGGTACTGCGAAGGACCTTTTTCACCAGCACCGCCAGCTGCTCATCCTCGGCGGAGGCCGGAGCACTCGACACGGGTCCCCCACCCTGGGTTCCCATCGTTTCGAGCAGGGCCTTCGGATCACCTCCGAGCAGCATCACCACCACCACCAGGACGATGGTGCCCAGCCCGCCTCCCAGAACGACTCCACGACCGCCTCCGGAACGACGGCGGTCTTCCACATTCTGGCTTTCTTCGAGGTCGTCGAGTCTCATGTCGCTTGGTTCAGGTTCGAGTGAGACTGCTTCGCCGCATCACAGAGGACAAGCCATGAAGACTCGCCGACCGAGCAAAATATGCGGAGACTAGGCAAGTTGGCGGGTAGTGGCTTCCGGCGATCCCGCCGACACTCGCCCCAGTCCTGCATGGGACACCAACCCCGAACCCACCATGAACTCACTCCTTGCCTCCACTCTCGTCGGCAGCCTTTGCCTTGCTCCCGCCTTCGCCGGAACGGTCGTTCCCGACATCACCACCACCACTCCGGCCTCCACCACCTCGGACGCCTTCGCAAACGCCCGGCGCCCGATCACCAACCCGACGCTGTTCGACCTCGCCCTGCCCACCACGAACATCCACCCGATCGTGATGTTCCACCGCCTGCCCGATTTCGTTCAAACCACCGCCGGCCTGGTGCCCATGGGCGGTGACGTGCAGGTCTATGCCCTCCAGTTCGAGATCGCCCTCAGCGAGCGCCTGTCGCTCGTCGCCACCAAGGATGGTTATGTGGACATCAATCCCGACACCACGCCGCTCTGGTCCGACCAGTCCGGCTTCGCCAACCTCGGCGCGGGCTTGAAGTATGCCTTCATCCTTGATCCCGCCGCAGGAAACGCCCTGAGCGGCACCGTGACTTTCGAACTGCCTACCGGAAACCACGACGTCTTCCAGGGCGAGGGCAAAGGCGGCGTGAACCTCATCCTTTCCGGCCTGAGAATGATCGGTGACTGGGAATTCGCAGGCGGAGCCGGAGTCCAGATTCCCCTCAGCAAGCAACAAGCCACCAGCTCCTTCGTCAGCGCCCACGCCAGCTATGAGGTCTGCAAGTATTTCACCCCGCTCGTCGAGCTGAACTGGTATCACGTCCTAGACACCGGTGATGGCCGCCGCAACTTCTTCAGCCAGGCCGGGGGCCTCGTGCCCGTCATCGCCCAGTTCGAAGGGGGCGACCTCCTCAACTTCGGAGCCCGCAACGCCTTCGCCAACCGCGACTTCGTCACTGCCGCCGTTGGTTTCCGCTCACGCCTGTTCGACAAGGTCGATGCCGGTGTCGCCTACGAACTTCCTCTCACCAGCGAGGAAAACGGCATCATGAAGGACCGTATCACGGTCGATGTCGTCTGGAAATTCTGATCTGTGTTTGGGTTATCGGAGATCCGGCATCGGGGCGACCTGGTGCCGGATTTTTCGTCTTCAAGCCCAGAGCCTCTGTGAAATTGCTGCCCGTCGATCTGGTCGGCCTTCTTTTTCCGCAAGTCGCAGAGAAACGCCGAGGTCGCGGATCAATCAAAACTTCCTGTCCTCGGCGACCTCACGCATTCTCTGTGACCTCTGCGGAAACCGGCCGAAGCCATCATTGAGCAAGTTTCCCTGGAAACCTCTCACACCGGATACGCATCCCTGGTGCGCAGCAGATGATCGCCGGTGGGCGGCGGGGAACAGAGGCGGTCGATCAGTTTTTCCCAAACCTCGTGGCCCTTCAGGATCTGCACCTCGATGCGGAGGAAATACACCGGCACCTCGATCTCCTTCGGTCTCGGGAAACGGACCGCGTCCTTTTCAGTGGTGACGATCATCTCCATGTCGCGCTCGACGCAGCGCTGGAGGAACTTGGCGATTTCCTTTCGCGAAAAGCGGTGATGGTCGGAAAAGCGCTTTCGGATCTCGATCTTCGCGCCGAGCTTCTCGACCTGGCGCTCGAAGTTCTCCGGGACGGCGATGCCACTGATCGCCGCGACGAATTTCCCCTGAAGTGCCTCCAGCGGCAGTCGCTCGTGGGTGAAGGCGTTCTCCAGATACTTCGGGCCGTGGGTGCACTCGATGATCTCGGCGACGGGGTTGTATTTCCTCAAGCGGGCGATGAGGGCGTCGTTCGGGCTGCCGTCACACTTGGTGATGAAGATGTAGCTCGCGCGGCGGAGATTTCGCTTTGGTTCACGCAAGGTGCCGCGTGGCAGCAGGGCCTCGGTGCCGAAGGGCGCGGTGGCGTCGACCAGCACGATGTCGATGCCGTGGGCGAGATTGAGATACTGCATCCCATCGTCGAGCAGCAGGGTGTCCGCATTCAACTCGCTGATCGCGAAACGTCCGCCTTTCACACGATCCTTGTCCACCACGACCGACACGCCATCGAGGTTCGCCGCGAGCATGAACGGCTCGTCGCCGGCGAACTTCGACTCCAGCAGGATCGCGCGCCCAGTGCTGACGACCTTCGGCATCCGGTCAGCGGGAAAAAGGCTGCCATCGGCGCGTTTCCACTTCTGCACCTCGTCGAGCTTCTTGCTCTTGTAGCCGCGGCTGAGGATGGAAACGGTGCGGCCGCGATCACGAAGGGTGCGGGCCAGCAGTTCGACGACCGGGGTTTTTCCGGTGCCGCCGACGGTGAGATTTCCGATGCTGACGACCAGCGTGCCGAGGTGGTGCTGTTGCTTCCAGCCGCTGCGGTAGGCGGACAGGCGCGACTGCACGACCAGCCGATAGACCCCGGACAAGGTCCGCATGAGCATCCGCATCATCGTCGCGCGGAAGCCCTTGGCCCGCCCGAAGATGACGTCCGCGCCCCAGCGTTCGAACTCCGCGATCTGCTCTTTCATCGTCCGGGCTCAGGTTGGGCGTCGCATGCTGCCCTGCCAAGGCTCATTCCGCCGCCTTCGCGGTGAAGGCGATCCGCAGCGAACCCGCAGCCGATGCCGGAAGCGGCACGAGCAGGAAATCATCGGTGATGACCGGATGGAGGTCCGCGCCCTCGGTGATCTTCACGCTGTTGGGGTCAATACGTTGGTCGAAGAATCTGACGATGGGTCGGCCGCCGCGCTGGGAGCCGTTGGTGTTGATCGTGGCGAAACTCGATTCACCGGCCAGCGGCGTGATTTCGAGCGAGCCCCCCTTTGTTTCCTGCTTCCAGGTTTCCTTCCATTGCAGCGGGCCTTCGGCGAGGCGCGCGTCCCAAGCAGGATCGCCGTAGAACGCAACGACATCGCGATCGAAAAGCAGGCCCTCGGCATCCTCGGCCGTGAGCCCGGCGGTCTTCGCGAGCTTGCCGACGGGAATCGGTTTGGAAATTTTTCCCATCGGGCTGTCGCTGACCTCGCCAGCGATTTCGGGGAAATGCGTTTGGAGTCGATGAATCAGCGCGGCCTGGTTCGCGAAGAAGGCCTCGTTCAGCGAGTAGCGGCCGGGCTGTTCGACGAAATAGTCGATCAGTCCCCAGCCCTGATAGCCATACCAGGTCGGCAGCGTGTAACCGGCCATCTGGCGGACTCCGGCGCTTTTCATGAAGGCCAGGGCCATCGCGTCGGGGCCATCGATGTGGCCCATGAGGCAGTTGCCGATGGGCAGATAGACCTTCGGCGAAGGGCTGTGGATGGCGCGGGATTCGCCCTTGAGATCGGTCGCGAACAACCCGCCTGCCTCGCTCTTCCAAGTGCCGTTCTTGTAGCGGTAGCCGATCTGCCAGCCGCGTTCGGTGGCGTGCCCGGAGGTGATGAAGAGGCCGGTTTCGGATTTCTCCAACGCAGTGGCGATGTCCCAGCTCGAATCCGCCGGACCGGTCTCGGTGACAGCCTTGGCTCCCGCGGATTTCAAGACGCGCTTGCCGGCCTCCAGTTCGCTGAAGGTCTGCGCGCTTTCGAGTCGCTCGGTGGCGAGGTCGGTGCCTGAGACCGTGTGATGGATGACGAGCGGCTTCTGCTCGGCGGCGATCTCAAGCGCGTTGGCGGCATCGGCTCCTGTTAGAATGCCCCAGCGGCAGTCGGTGAAGGGATCGGAGTCGAGTTTCCGCGTGAGGCGATGGACGCTGCGGACAAACTCCAGGCTGGCCTCGGTGGGCTGGCTGACGAAGCAAACGTCGCGCGGGTGTTGTCGGGTGAGTTCCGGGAGAACCTCCGCCACACTTTTCTCCCAGACGATGCGTTTCGCCTCGGGATGCTTTTTCTGAAGGGCGTCGATCACGGCTTTCCATCCCGGATCTGCTGTCGAGGTGGCGCTGCTGACGATGGTGTAGGACGGCTGGGCCCCTTGAAGGGCGGTCGTGGCGAGAAGCGAAAGGAGCAGGGATTTCATGGTGTCGAAAAGGTGGAATGAAAAAGACGGGGAGAGGGTTGCCACTCGAATCGGTCATCGAGCGGATACAGCGGGCGGATCACTTTTTCATAAGGAATCGCATCGATCTTCGGCGGCACCGCACCGGGTGAGAGCACGAGGAAATGATGGCGGGCCATCGCTTTCAGCTCCGGCTCCAGGTAGCCGATCTTCACCACGGTGATCGTGTGCAGGAGCGGATCGAGGCCGAGGGCGAGGAAGTCCTGTCGCTTGTGGAAGGGCTTGCGGTGCTGGGTGACGATGACGTTGACGGAGCCGACTTTCACGACGGCCTGCCAGCCTGCCACGGGGTCGTGATCGGAGAGCTTGAGCACGCAGCCGGTGAGCGGGAGTTCGCGACCATGGATAGGGTCGAGCTTGCCGCCGAGACGGAGGGAAACGGTCGCGCCGATCCCGGCTGTTAGACACACATCGACAGCAGCAGGATCCGGGATCGAGGCGAAGATCGCAGAGGCGGTGATGTTGCCATCGAAAGCGGGATGGGAAACCAGAGCCTCCAGCGTGTGTGTCACATCGCCTGCGGCACCGGCGGTTGGGTTGTCCCCGGCATCGCTGAGGAAAATGGTGCCGTGGCCTAACAGCAGGGCTGCCTCAAGGCACTCGTTCGCGCTTCCGGATGGAGATCCAAAACGGAACTCCTCACGGGCCTGCCAGTAGCGCTGGGCGATTTCCGATGCGAGTGTGGTCACAGCCGCTTGATCCGTTCCCGTGACCACCACGCTGGCCATCGAACGCCCCTGATCGGCCCAGGCATATCCGACCCACAGCGAGGCATCGAGAATGCCCGGTCGTGCCGATTCGCTCTCAAGCGGCGCGTAGAGCCCGCGTCCCGGCTCGGCCTCGGTGCTCGACATTTCCCCGGACACCAGCACGGGAATCCCCACTCGGGCTCGAAAGATCCTGCCTTTTTCCCGAAACCATCCCAGCAGCAGCCGCACCGCCCGCTCGCGGGTTTCCATCCAGTCGATGTGCGGCGCGGTGCGGTAGGTGGTGATCAGGTCGATGCCGCCGACCAGTTCGTCGGTGATGTTGCCGTGAAGATCGCTGCTGCACGTGATCGGCAGGTCGGGTCCGAGCCTTTCCCGCAAGGCCGCCAGCAGGTCGGCTTCGGCATCAGGCAGGCCCTCGACCGCCATCGCGCCGTGGATGTCGAAGTAAAAGGCGTCGATCCGACCCGCCTCTGTTAGACGGTCGAGGATCTCCTGTTTCATCGATTCGTAACAGCCCCTGCGCACCTGTCCGCCGGGGATCGCACGGAAATGGGCCAGCGGGACCGGTTTGATCGATGCAAACTCCGTCGTCTCCAGAAACGGATAGCGGCTGAGCATTTCCTCACCACGAGTCGCCATAAAATCCTCCTTCGAGGTCCGCAGCGGCGAGAAGGTGCTGCTTTCGATGTGGATGCCGGCGATGGCGAGTCGGATCGTGGCGTTCATGACTGGATCGAGGAAACGAGGGCGGACTTGGCCTGACGGATGAGATCCTCGCTGGCCTCGCGCCACGAGTATTCGTCGTTCTTGGAAAAGGTTCCCATGAAGCAGCCTTCGTTGCGGAAAGTCATGCCGCCGTTCACCCGGTGTCGGGCGCTGAGGTGGATCTCACGGACTCCGGTCGCGCGCACGAGTTCCGCGAGATTCTCCGGGGTCACTCCGCCGCCGGGCATCAATGAGACCCGTCCGGCGGATTGTTTCACGAGATCGGCGATGACCGCTACTCCGGTGGGCACGTCGGCCTTGCCTCCCGAGGTCAGGATTCGCTTCACGCCCAGCGAACAAATCGTCTCCAAGGCCTCGCCGAGATCGCGGGTCATGTCGAAGGCACGGTGAAAGGTCAGGTCGAGAGGACCAGCCGCCTCAATCAACCTCACGCAGCGCTCCGCATCCACCGTTCCATCCGCCTTCAAACATCCAATCACCACCCCGTCCGCGCCGAACTCCCGGGCGACGCGAACGTCCTCCAGCATCGCGTCCATTTCCGCCGCCGAGTAGAGGAAATCATAGCCTCGCGGGCGGATGATCACCATCAGGCCTCCGGAAAACACCCGCCGCACCGCGCGGATCATCCCGGCGCTCGGCGTGGTGCCACCTTCCGGCAAATTGGCACAAAGCTCCACCCGGTCCGCCCCGCCTTTCGAAGCTGCCTCGGCCGATGCCACCCCATCGATGCAGATTTCCAACATCTTCGTCAGTCTGCCTCCGCCCGGGCGCTTGGCAATCGTCTTCATTTTCTTCAGTTGGAACTTGGAAGTTGGAACTTGGAACTTTCTCCTCCCCCCATGTCCCGCCCCGACGGCCGCCAGCCCGACCAACTCCGCCAGATTTCCTTCGTTCCAAACATCGCCCCCTACGCCACCGGCTCCGTGCTGGTCTCGTTCGGAAACACCAAGGTCATTTGCGCCGCCACCATCGAGGACGACGTGCCCCGCTGGATGAAGGCCCAGCGCGTTGAGGGCGGCTGGCTCACAGCCGAGTACTCGATGCTCCCCTACTCCACGCTGGAGCGGAAGCAGCGCGACATCTCCAAGGGAAAACTCGACGGACGCTCCTCGGAAATCCAGCGCCTCATCGGTCGCGCCCTCCGCGCCGCGATCGACCTCACCAAGATCGGCCAGCGCACGATCTGGATCGACTGCGACGTCCTCCAAGCCGACGGCGGCACCCGCACGGCCTCGATCACCGGCGGCTGCGTCGCGGCGGCCATTGCGCTCAACCGTCTCTTCGCGGCCGGAAAGCTGAAGCATTTCCCGATGAAGAAACTCGTCGCCGCCGTTTCCGCCGGAATCTTCAATGGTGAGCCGATCCTCGACCTCAACTACCCCGAGGACAAGGACGCGGCGGTGGACTTCAATGTCGTCATGACCGAACAGTTCGAGTTTGTTGAAATCCAAGGCAGTGGTGAGGAAGCCGTCTTCTCGGCGGAAGAGACCGCCTCGATGCTCGCCCTGGCCCGCAAGGGGATCACGGAACTCATTGACCTTCAAAAGCAGGCCATCCTCGAAGCTGATCGGGCCAGCCCGGGGGACCTGGCGGCTCTGGCCAATGCGTTCACCCGCTCCTGAGCGCCGGATTTTTCCGCCAAGCTTTCCCCTTGAAGTCCCCCGCGCGAAGCTTACCTTCTCCCAATCCCGAGACGAAATTTCGTCGAGGGATCATAAAACCGGGGCGATTGCCCCAATTGATAAACCAGTAAAAACCTGAACATAACACCATGAAAACGACCATCAAGCGTCGGCAGGGTTTCACACTCGTGGAACTTCTCGTCGTCATCATCATCATCGCTGCCCTTGCAGCAATCGCGGGCCCGCAGCTCATGAAGAACCTGAAGAAGGGCGACCTGATCACGGCCACCTCGAACGCCAAGCAGATCGGTCTCGCTCTGTTTGAGTTCGACAGCCAGTACGGGAGCTTTCCGGACAACTCGACCGCGCAAACGGTCAAGGACAACACCGGATCCCAGCTCACCTCCTCAGGCAGCACGGCCAACGACATGTTCCGCCAGCTCTTCGCTGCCGGGATTTGCGAACAGGAGGAAATCTTCTACGCCAAGACCAGCTACACCAAGAAGGTTGACAACGTGAAGAACACCTCCGCCACCTGCCTTGCAGCGGGCGAAAACGGATTCGGCTACCTCATGAACGGCCAGACCGGCTTCAGCTCCTCTGGCGACCCGGCCCGTCCGATCGCCATCACCCCGCTGAACAACGCCACGACCGATGGCAGCTGCGACCCCGACCCCTTCGACAAGCGGGCCGTGGTGCTCCGCGCCGACCAGAGCGCCATTTCCTACAACATCCGCCCAACCGACAAGCAGGTCGTTGTGCCGGGTGGCAAGACGCTGCTTCAGACCGGCCAGGATACCGTCTGGGGAACTGACGTCCAGCCGCAGATCATGCCTCCGCAGAAGAAGAACTGATATCTGATTCGATTCATTCAAAACCGGAAGTGCCCCTGAGGTGCTTCCGGTTTTTTCATGCCCTCAGGTTAGGACCCCTCAGTGGCCGGCATCCGCCTTCGGCAACCAGACTGTCAGTTTATCGAAGTAAGCGGGCTCATTGATGTCGGTCTGTAGCACTCCACGCGAGCAGAAGTGCCGCCACTCATGGCATCCGTAGCAGATTTGCAGGATCTGCTCCTCGCCGCCCGAGTTCCAGACGAGCGAATAGTCCGGGTGATAATGACAGATGCTCTTGATCGAGAGGGTTTGGTGGGAATCGGGATCGCTGTAGAGATCGAGAAGATTCTTTACCGTCGAAGCCGGCACGGAGACAGGCTCGGAGAAGAACTCGAAGCCATGCTGATAGAAGTGATTCACCGTGCGGAGCTGCCTCGCATACAATTGTTTCTGGGTCTGCGGATGGGCCAGGCCCCGATAGACGACCACATTGCTGGCATTCCGGATGTCCGCCACTGCCAACTGGTGGGCGGCCGCCTCGCCGGGTCTCAGCGGAATGCCGCCTGACCAGCAACTGGCACACGAAGGAAGCAGCGCGGCGGACACAAGTCCAAGAAGGGTGGTCGAGGCGGTTTTGAGGTTCATCCGCGACCACTCAACGCCAATCCAACGGCTTTGTCACGTTCCCGGTCGACGCCCGGAAAAATCTGCCGATGAAGTCAGCTTCCATGTAATCTGGCCTTGCCTTTCGAGACCATCGTCATGTTAGATCATCGGCGTGTGTCAACTCATTCTCAGAACACAGATTGCCGTCTGTGCTCTCGTCCTCGTCTCATGCGGCAGGATTGTCCACCAATCCGGAAAGGATCCCGAATCCATCCGGCTGGAAGGTCGGCGGGTTGAACTTGAGCACAAGGTTGCAGTCGCCCAACTGAAAGCCGATCGTCTGGCGCGCCAGAAGTCACAGGACACCACCCCGGTTCAGGATCTTCCCGGGTTGATGGCACGGCGGCGCGAGCTTTCCTCCCGAAAAGTCGAGTTGGAAGCCGAGATCCTCTCTCTCGAAGATGGCCTTCTGCTTGCGCGGGCGACCCAACTGGAAAAGGCGCGAAGCCTGATGCTCGGTAAGGAATTTCCGAGCCTTCAGTCCCGAACGGGGCGGGTTTACGAACAGGTGAAGATTGTCTCCATTGACGATTCCGGCGTTCAGATCCGCCATGCCTCGGGTTCGGCCAGACTGGGTTGCTCCGAACTGTCGGAGAGCCAATGGGAGCAATTTGGCCTCGATGAAGGGCTCGCCAAGGCCGCCAGGCTCGCCGAGGAAAGGCAGCGCCTGGCCTACGAGCAAGACATCGACCGGGAACTGGCAGCCACCCGCAAGCCGGCTCCACCTGTCATGCCCTCCGAGGCTGTCGCCGCTGCTCCCCAGTATGACCGCCCCAAGGCCGCTTCCGCCTTTGACCGTCGGGTGTCACTCGGGTCGTCGGAATCCGCGCCTCGGCAGACCGTCGCCCGCTATCGGAGCCAGAGGAGAACGACCGTCTACTACTATCCCTACATTCCAACTCCCATTCCAACTCCTCCTTCCTGTTATTCTCCTATTCCCACGACCAGAAACACCCCCACCTGGTCATCCGGCCTTCCGGCCAATCCACGGCTTTACACCAATCCCTGACCCCCGTTTTTCACCCCCATGAAATCATCCCGAACGGCGACCCTTGCCTGCCTCCTGCTTGTGGTCTGCTCCTGCAAGGAGAACCCGGAACTGGTCCGCCAGCGCGACGAGCAACGAACCGAGATCAAGCGTCTGGAAGGTGAACTCGCCCTCATCGAGGAAAAGCTGAAGGACATCCCGCCCGACCGGACCAAGGAACTCCTGCTCGCCAAGGCCGAGGCCGACTCCCAGGCCTCGCAAATCGAGGGACTCGAAAAGGATCTGGCCGCCCTCGACGCGAAGAAGAAGGAACTTGAAGCCAAGTTTGCCGACTACCGTCGCAAGTATCCCCTGAAAAGCAGCAACTGACTCCCACCCCCATGGCCATCTTCGACGACCTCATCAGCAGCAGCCGCGGACCAGGCGTGATCGGCACGCTCGTCGCCCTCCTCGTCCTCATCGGATTCGGGGTGCTCTTCCTGTTCGCCTTCGACGAAGGCTTGGGCGGAGGAAACAAGCCGATCGAATCCGTCATCCGCGAGCAGACAGTGGAACTGGAATCCGTGAAATCCTCCATCGCCTCCAAAACCAAGGGCCTGGAAATCGCGCCAGAGCGCAAGAAGACCGCCGTCGAGGTGGAGGAGGTGTCCCGGCAGACACGGCTCAGCAAGGGCAAGCTCGATGGAGTGGTCCGCATCATCGAGAAGGTGAAGGCTGAGATCGCCGCCACCGAGAAAGGCCTGGAGGACTACAAGCAGAGCTATCGTGAACAGGTTCGCGGCGAGGCGATCGGGCTGAAGTATCCCGAACTGAAGACCCTTTCCGGGAAGTCCTACCAGAAGGTGACCGTGACCCGCGTGGATGCCATCGGGATGGCATTCAGCCACGCCGACGGCTCCACCCGTGCGGACTTCGACGACCTTCCTGCCGACGTGCAGGAATTCTTCCAGTACGACGTGAAGGAGAAAGAAAAGGCGAAGGCCGCCGAAACCAAGGTCGCCGGCCAGCACGCCGACGATGTCCAGACCGCCCTCAGCGCGGCGGATCGCTCCAAGCAGGACGAGGCGATGAAAAAGGCAGAGGCTGACAAGGCGCAAGCCAAGTCGGTGGTGGCGGCCATGACGATCCGCCTTGAGGAGATCGATTCCGAGATCAAGGGCGTGCAGCGGGAGTGGGAAAACGAGCGTCAACGGGTCCGCGTCAGTGGTGGAATCGTCAACTCCGCAGCCTTCCAGACCAAGCTCAACAACTTGAAGAGCTCCCGCGCCGCCGCCAGCGAGAAACTCCAGCAGGCGACTGCCACCCTTCAGCGCTGAATGTCGTTCACCAACGAAAGCTCGGGTGTCTTCGGTTGGCTGATGGGCCTCGTCGTCATCGTGATGATCGGAGTTGGCATGTCGATGATGGTGGACCGGAGGTTCCAGTTTTCCAGCAACAACAAGGAGATCGAGACGGTCATCAAGGAGGAGACCCAGCACCTCGCCGACCTTTCGGCCAGAGTTCCGAAGGCGCGGGCGAAGCTCGAGAGCCTCGAACAGCCGCGACAGCTGATGGCGCGTGAACTCGACGAACTGAAGCTGCGCCTGCCGGTCAGCCGCCAGAGGATTCAGGAACTCAAGGCCGGCATTGAAAACCTGAAGTCGGCCATTCGTTCCCAGGATGAATCGATGGCCGTTTACCGCCGCTCCTTCCGCGATCAGACATGGCGGGAAGCGGTGGGTGAGAAACACGCCCAACTCGCGCTGAAATCCGGCAAGCTTTACGAAAACACCGTCATCCAGCGGGTGACCGCGGTGGGATTGGAGATCAGCCATCGCGACGGTCTGGCGCGGATTGATTTCACCGAGCTGGATCGAACCTGGATGGAGCGCTTCCAGTGGAGGTTCGATGAACGTGAATCAACCATTGCAGGCGAGGAGGCGGCGGCAGCGGCTCCGTCCGTCATGGAAACGGCTCCATCCCCACGGACTCCAAAGGAGGAGGAGAATCTTGAGCGGCTGCGAGCGGACGTCGTCAACTGGAACAGCAAGGTCTCCACGTTGAAGTATCAGCAGGAGGAAGCGGTGGCGAATGCCGGATCAGGCCGCGCCTCCGTCTCTGGCGGATTGGAAACCTGGGCAGCGAAAGCCCAACGACTGGCCACCGAACTGGCACGGGCGAAGCAGCAGCAGGAACGGGCACGGATCAGGCTCGGCGTCGTCGCCCCGGATGATCCGCTGACCAAGCCGCCAGTGATCGAGTGACCTGTTAGGCTTCGGAGGAAAATGGGAAACCGCTAAAGTCACGAAAAGCACGAAAGCAGAAGCCATTACCGCCATCTTCGCAGTCACCTGATGAATGAATAGAAGCGTTTCGGAACTGCCTGATTTTCGTGAAGTTTCGTGAATCTCGTGGATTGTCTTTCAGGATTGAAGGTTAGGCATCCTCAAACACCCGCAGATGTCCCTCGGCGGACTGCCTCAACTGCTGGCGAAATCGGGCGACCGCGGCCGCCTTCCGTTTGGTCACCAGCCCGGCAAGGATCTCCGGCTTGAGCGGTTCGAACTCCGCAGGCGCGGCCGGTTTTCTCGCGGTAACCTCGACCAGATGCCAGCCGAGCTTGCTGCGGATCAGCGAGGGCTTTCCGGGCTCCAGGGCGAACAGGGGCAGAACGAAGTCGGCAGGCAGGCGCTCGTGCGTCAAAAGTTTGTCAGAGCATCTGTATTCAGGCCGCCGCGGTCACTGCCATACCTACAAGCTCAGCCACACGGGGTTGAAGACGGCGAATCGGGAGTGGTGGTCGCCGCTAATAGAACAAGATGGCCCCATCATCACCAATTCCACAAGGCAGATGGCCCTTTCGATAAATCTCCAGCAATCGACCAAAAAAACTGGGAGGATTGAACGACCGATAAGACACCTCCATCACTGCGTTCAATACGTCCCAGTTAATGGCGTGCCTCAGCTCATCGCCCAAACTGCTTTCGAGACCAACAACAGTGGCTCGCGTGCCAACCGCCATCTCAACCGTCGGTCTCGCCTCTCGAACTAGTTTGTTCCAAATGCCTTGGTAGGATGCTGGATGCCGCACAGACAGGTATTCTGTAAGATTGCCCTGAGCCTCCTGCGTGCGCTCAAGCCAACCATTACCAAATGCCTTCTTCACGGCTGCCCAATCGGCCACCTGCCGAGCAGGGAAGGGCAAATGTGGAGGCTCGTTTCCGCAACTGTTCAACCAGCCTATCTGGCTGAGTTCGGACATTATGACCGGGTCTAATTTCATGTGTTTATCTAGCCTGATTAATGGGTCCGGGAACTCGGGGTATCTCGAGATATCCAAGTTGCCCTGCTCTGACGCGCTGACTAATTGACGCCCTAAGGGCCTGCTGAACCTGTGCCGGATTCAATCCAGCGGCTCTCAGTGAGGCCGCGAGAGCCTTGATGTATTGAAGGTTTGTAGGCACCTCGCCAAAGTTTGCTCCGCCAGGTCTTGGCTGGTGGATAGTCTGTCAGAGCATCTGTATTGTGCGAGCCCAGAAACTCGCGGCCTCGTGAAAGCCTGATCAACAAGCAAAGCCCGGCACCGGGTGTTCCGTGGAGCGCTTACGGATCTCCGGCTTGAGCGGTTCGAACTCTGCAGGCGCTGCCGGTTTTCTCGCGGTAATCTCGACCAGATGCCAGCCGAGCTTGCTGCGGATCAGCGAGGGCTTTGCGGGCTCCAGGGCGAACAGGGGAAGAACGAAGTCGCTAGGCAGGCGCTCGTGCGTCAATAGTTTGTCAGAGCATCTGTATTTGCAGTTGCGCAAAGAACTCGATCATTTGTGGTGGTGACAATGGCTTTGTATTAGAGGCAATGGTTTATCAGAGCATTTGAACCATACAGACAAAGTTTACGTATTAGGCATTACCCCCATCAATTACGCCAATTCTAAATCTTATCTTTCTGATGAAAAACGGAATTGACTGTGCTAGAAAATCTCCTAACTCAATCATTCGAGCTTCAATTACATCCTCCCCCTCCCCTAACAAGAAGTTGCCATTAGTTGTCACGAAACCATCTTCGACACTTACATACTCTGTCAGATCGAATAGATTGCAATACCCACCATTTACAGACCCAGGTATCGGGCACCTACTATCCCTGCTTATGGCGTACTGCACTCCAACAATCCATCCGAAATTCTTGAGTTCTGATAGCTCGATCTCAATTGGGTCGCTTAAATTGTAGAATTCGTAGTTAATATACAGCCGGTCAAACAGACCATCAATTCTCTCCCTCCGGCAATCCAAAATATAGATCTTTTTCTTTCGAAGTTCAGTCACTACCACATCCCTGCCCGAAAAATCAAGTGAAGGATTCTTGGCTTTTAAATGCCGAAGCATTATGTCGGTCCAGAACCGAGTCTCGGATTTTTTCATGGTAAAAGGGTGTAAAATTAATAATGAAGGCTAACCCGACGTGGTCCCTTAACTTTGTTTCCTCGTCGCCATTGCATGACACTTTTGACACGTTCCGATGTCAGTTCGGCCTGGAAGCCTTTCCCGAAGGGGATCGGGGGCCTATATCTGACCGAGATGAGGGCTGGAAACCAAGTGTCATGTCCAAGAGCATCAAATCTGGCTGCTCAAGCCAAGAGATAGGGGCCTTGTCGCGGATTTGTCCGCATTTTTAGGCATGCATGGACGACGAAGAACCTGATTTTCGTGAAGTTTCGTGAATCTCGTGGTTTTCATTTCAGGATTTAAGGTTGGGCGTCCTCAAACACCCGCAGATGTCCCTCGGCGGACTTCCTCAACTGCTGGCGAAATCGGGCGATCGCGGCCGCCTTCCGTTTGGTCACCAGCCCGGCAAGGATCTCCGGCTTGAGCGGGTCGAACTCCGCAGGCGCTGCCGGCTTTCTTGCGGTGACCTCGACCAGGTGCCAGCCGAGCTTGCTGCGGATCAGCGAGGGCTTTCCGGGCTCCAGGGCGAACAGGGGCAGAACGAAGTCGGCAGGCAGGCGCTCGCGCGTCATCCAGCCGAGATCACCGCCACGGGCTTTCGATCCTTCATCCTCGCTGAGTTCGGCCACCAGGGCCGCGAAATCCTTTTTCCCAGCGGTCAGATCCGCCAGGGCGGCGTCGAGCTTCTGCCGGGCCTCGGCGGGCTCGCGATCAAGCGTGGCCAGAAACACCTGACGCGCCTGAATCCGCTCGGGCGTGGCAAGGTCGGTCGCGTGCTTGCCAAACCATTCGCGGGCCTCCGCCTCACTGACCTGGGAATCCGCCGCCGTGCGGGAGGTGATGAGCTTTTCGAGACGGAGGGTGAGTTCGAGCCGGTCACGCAGGGCCGCCTCGTTGGCAAATCCCTCCGCGTTCAAGGCGCTGGCCATGGATTCCGGGCTCTCGAATTTCAAACGAAAGCGCCGCAGGGCTTCGTCGGTCTCCTCCTTGGATGCCGCGATCTTCCTGCCATCCTCCGACTCCCTCAGCTCGCGGCGAAGAAGCTCCTCGTCGATGAGTTGATCAAGCGCCTGACGACGATCACAGGCCTGCTCCTGAACGACCCGGTCGAGCTGGGACCGATGGATCGGGCGATCAAACACCAGCGCCACCGCTCCCTCCGCCTTCGCCTTGGCGATCGACTCGGGACTCTCCGGACGAAGCAAGGCCACCCGGTAGGCAACCGGCCCATGCAGCGCGAAGTCCCCGAGCAGATAGACGACCAGCCCACCAACAAGGATCAGGCGTGGGGAAATTCGACGGGGGCGTGTTTCGGAGGGCATGGGCGGACGCCTGCTTTACAGACGGAAGCGGGTCACTTTGTCAGGCTCCCTCCATCGCCTCAGCGGATCTCGACGGAGGCACCGGGCCGGATGACGTTCGGCAGGCGGATGGCATCCCAGTTCGCCAGACGGATGCAGCCGTGGCTGCGGGCGCGACCGATGGTGTCCGGCGTGCCGGTGCCGTGCATGCCGATGCCCGGCTTGCTGAGCCCGGCCCAAAGGATGCCGACCGGGCTGTTCGGGCCCGGTGGGATGTTGAGGGACTGGCTGCCGCGCTTGCCGGTTTCCAGCAGGGATTTGTCATATCTCCAGTAGGGCAGCTCCAGGCAGCTCTTCAGTTCCCAGATGCCGTATTTGATGAACTTCGGCTGTCCGGGGGTGATGGGAAAGGTCGCCACAAGCCCGCGATTGGGACGGCTGATCTTGACCGCGCCGTCGGCTCCAGGCTCACTGACGACCAGAGCGGCGGGTGCAGCCTCGAAAACGCGTGCCTGATTCATCTTGGTGTCCACCACCACGTGACGGGCACTCAGTTTCGGATCCGCCTTATACTTTTTTCCCGTCAGGGCCTCGACCGCGAAGGGCTGAACATTCGGCACGACGAGCGAGTCCTTGGGCTTGAGCGATGAGATCTTTTTCCCGGTGTTCAGCATCATGAGGCATTCCTCCGTGGTGTGATAGCGCTCGGCCATGAACTCGGACACGCTGCGATAACTCATGCGCTTGCGCTTGGCCTGCCCCTGATACGAAGTCGGCAGGCTTTCATCGACCCACTCGACACAGAACTCGGGCACCACCGCGACGGCGAAGCCACTCGGCACCGCCTTGCGGGCGGCGGCGGTCACGGTGGCCCAGTCGGACTCCGCATGGCCATTCACCTCGTTCCAGGCTTTCACCGCGAGGACCGTGAAGAGGCCTGGTTTGCCATCGATCACGCCGGGACCGAAGAGGGCTTCATCGAGGAAAATCTGCAGCCGGAACGCATCCTCGCCGGTCGGCTTGCCATCGGCCGATGGCGGAGTCTGCGGCAAGGTCGGCGCCTGGATCGGCTTCGCAGCCACAGGAGGCGCGGCGGGAATGACAGGAGGAGTCACCGGCGAGGCGGTCGGGTCCTGATCGAGTGGGATTTCCTCCTCGACCGGAAGAGCCTTGAGCACCGGGCGCGGTGGCGGCTCCTGGGCGAAGAGGCCCATCGGAGCCACAAACATGAGGAAGGCAAGAACACGTGTGGACATGGCAGAAGCGGTTAGGCGGGTTGGGTGAGAAAACCTTCCAGACGACCGGCGATGGACGCCGGCACGACGGCTGTCACGAGGATGTCGTTGTCCTCGTAATCGGTGGAAAGAATCTTGGCATCGCGGTGCAGTTGGCTGACCAGATCGGCACGATGCTGGGGAATTCGGTAATGACAGCGGCGGATGCGGTCGGACAAGACCTCGCTGCAACTCCGCAGCAAGTCCTCGAATCCCGTGCGGGCCACCGCCGAAAGCCTCAGTGCCTCGGGAAACACCCGGTCCAGCATCATCAGCACATCCGGATCGGTCACCAGGTCGATCTTGTTGAGCACCGTGATGACCCGCTTGTCCTCAGCCCCGAGCTCCTTGAGCACTTCCAGCGTGGTGACATGGAAACGCTCGATCTCGATGGCGGTGGCATCGAGGACATGGATCAGGAAATCCGCGAGCACGGCTTCCTCCAGCGTCGCCTTGAAGGCCTCCACCAGGCGGTGCGGGAGATTGCGGACAAAGCCGACCGTGTCGGTGATGAGCAGCGGCTGGCCATCTGGCAGCTCGATTTTCCGCGTCGTGGTATCCAGCGTGGCGAAAAGCATGTCCTTCACCAGCACCTCGGCTCCGCTGAGGGCGTTGAGCAGGGTGGACTTGCCGGCATTGGTGTAACCGACGATGGCCGCGTGAGGCGTCTCGGTCTTTTCCCGCTCCTTGCGCTGGGTGGCTCGTTGTTTCCTGACGTCCTCCAGCTCACGCCGGGCCCGATCGATCCGGACCCGCGCCATGCGGCGGTCAACCTCGATCTGCTTCTCACCCATGCCACGCGCCGCGCCGCCGCCGGAACCGCCGGTGCTGCCGCCGCCTTCACGATCGAGGTGACCCCACATCCGGGCCATGCGCGGCAGGGCATACTGCATGCGGGCAAGCTCGACCTGGAGGCGTGCCTCGCGGGTCTGGGCGCGCTTGGCGAAAATGTCGAGGATCACCTCCTCGCGGTCGATCACACAGATGTTCGCCTCCTTTTCCCAGGCACGCTGCTGGGACGGCGCGAGCATGTTGTCGAAAACGATGACGTCGCACTCGTGGGCATGGGCCAGATCGCAGATCTCGGTGGCCTTGCCGGTGCCGCAGATGAAGCGCTTGTGCTGCTCCCGCGTGCGGACGAGCACCGAGTCCACGATGCCGATGCCCAAGGTGCTGACGAGTTCGGACAGCTCCTCCAACAGCGAGGCAGACTCCTGCTCCTCGCGGGGATCGCAATAGATCCTCACAAGCAACGCGCGCTCGACGACTTCCGGTTTCTCGCGGACTTCAAACATTCCGGCGGATGGGTAGCATCGCCACCGGGCTGGCGCGATGGGAAAAAACGGACCCGCCATCGGAATCGGGCTCAACGCCCTTCCTGCACCCAACGGGCATGCCCCAGAGGCACCAAACCAGTCCGGTCGGACCGAAAAAGTGGAGAATCGCCGGAATCGCCAACTGGGCGCCGACCGAGAAGCTGGAGGCGGTCGACCGCCTCCAGCCCAAAACACCGGTCAAAGAGGATGATGATCCGGCTTACCAATCGATTTCGATGCCTGAAAAGGCTCCAAAACCGGGGGCATTCACCGTCGAGGAGAACGGGAATCGCGAATACTGCCAACTGGTATCGAAGGCGTTTTCGATTCGGCCAGTCAGACGCACCCCTTTCGAAATACGATATTCACCGTAGATCCGGGCCACCCAGGCCTCATCCAAAGGCTGCCCGCCCCAACTGCGCTCATCGACATGGAAAGCCCCCACTCCGAGCATCCACTTGTCGGTGGGCCGCCAGTCGATCGAGGCACTGCCGCTGTTGCGAGGCTGGTCCGCCAGCGAACGGTCGAGATAGGTCCAGGCCAGGCGATACCGCCACTCGCCATCGCCCAATGAGCCATCCAGCGAGGCTTCAACGCCGCCGGTGCGGGTGGTGCCGGGCCGGTTGACCGGTGGAGCCGGAGACGAGCGGATGCGGTCCTCGATGGCATTGCTGAACCACGTCAGCCCGACCCGGTGGCCTGGCAACCATTCCTTCTCAAGCCCGACGTCCCAACCGATCGACGACTCGGCCCTGAGGTTGGGATTTCCCACCCCGAACGAGCTGCCGAAGAGGTCAAGATAGGTCGGAGTCCGGAAAGCCCGCCCGATCCCGCTGCGCAGCGTGGTTTCGATCACGGGAATCCTCCAGGCGGCTCCAGTCCGCCAGGTGACCTCGTCGCCATAGGCCGCATAGTCCTCCCAACGACCTACGGCATTTGCCGTAAATCGTTCGTCGGGCGTCCACTCCCAGCCGAGATAGCTGCCATATCGATCCCGATTTTCCGCCGTGCCGATGGTGTTCTCGAAGTCGGTCTGCTCGTAGAACGCGCCCCACAGGATCCGATGCTGCGGGCTCAGCGTGAAGACATGGTCCGTCGAAACACTCGTCCGGGTCAGGTCCGTTCCATAATTTCCGAAAGCGGAGTCGCTGTCGTAGCTCTCACGGTACAGACCCGCATGAAACCGGGCGCTCCATGACTCATTGACGCGCAGGTTGGCATAAACCGTCCCGAGCGCCGCATCGAGGTGATCCAGCGAGCCTCCGTCATAGGGATTCTCGTAACGGGCATCGTTCGCGCGGAAAGTCATGCCGAGCACGATGTCCGGCGTGGCCTGCCATTCGAAGCGAAAGGCGGCCCGGCCTTGATCCCAGTCATTTCGGCGGACGTCGTTGGTCGTCGAGTCATGGCCCGCTCCAGCGAACCACGAGAAATTTCCCGATTTCCCCTTGGTGGAAAGATAGCCGCTCAACGAATTGAACGAGCCACCCTCCAATCTCAGTGAGCCACCGGGATCCCCTTCGCTGCGGGCCGTTTCCAGCCAGATGACGCCGCCGATCGCCTCGCCGCCATAAAGCGCCGACTGCGGGCCGCGCAGGACCTCGATCCGGCCGAGGTCGTCGAGCCTCGAGCCGCCGAGGAAGTTCCCCAGCGGCACGGTCGAGTCGCTCAACCGCATGCCATCGACCACGACCTGCGAGTAGGCCGTCGTCGTGCCGCGCACGAAGAGCGATCCTGCGGCACCGGCCTGTCCACCGGTGGAAAGCGAGATCACGCCCGGCACTTGATTCAGCGCCGAGGAAAGATCGCTCACTCCCCGATCCATCAAGTCACGCGGATCGAGCACCGTGACCGAGGCCGTCGTCCTCCCGGCATCTGCCGGAAAGCGCCAGGCGGAGACCACGGAGTCTCCGAGTTCATGTTCAATTTCAGCCTCCGCCAACGGCAGGGCCAGGATCCCCGCTGCCAATAGGCGCGGAGCCGTCTTCAGCACCCGACTGTGGCCGGGTGCGTTCTGTTGTGGTGTCATTCAGTATGGGTCCGTGGACCTGAGTTCCGCAGGTCCGGTTCGAACACGATCGCAGGCTGGCGATCTGGCTCGGAGAAACGGATCGAAACCCGCGCCTCCATACAGTGGCGGTACCGCTCCGGGTTCACACCGGATTCCCCATCAATTTCCTGCCCGGGCCACGGGCTTCCCAACGACGGCCCCGGATTTCCCGGAGCGCACGCAGCTTCTTCAGCCCTCTCGACCGGCACAAGGCCGAAGTCCGGTATCTTTCGTGCTGCGTGGATCGAGAAAGCCTCTATCCTCCCCGCGATGCACCGACTTTTCGCCCTCGCCGCCCTGCTCCTGCTTGCCGGTTGTCAGAAACCCTCCACCACCGCCAACGCAGCCGGTGCGCCCCTGCGCATCGGCATGGAACTGACCTATCCGCCATTTGAAATGCAGGACTCATCCGGCAATCCAGACGGTGCCGGCGTGAAGCTCGCCGAAGCCCTCGCCGCCGATCTCGGCCGCCCGCTGAAAATCGTCCCCATGGAGTTCTCCGGCCTCATCCCCGCTTTGAAATCCGGCAGCATCGACCTCGTGCTGTCGTCCATGACCGCCACCGACGAGCGCCGCAAGTCGATCGACTTCTCCGATCCCTACGCCTTCACCGGACTCTCGCTGTTGGTCGGGAAAAACTCCGCCGTCCAGTCGGTCGAAGACCTCAAGAAACCCGGCACCCGTCTCGCGGTGAAAGCCTCCACCACGGCCGAAAGCTGGGCCGCCGCCAATCTTCCCGAGGCGAAACGCACCGCCTTCACCGAGGAACCCGCCTGCGTGATGGAAGTGGCGCAAGGAAGGGCCGATGCCTTCATCTACGATCAACTTAGTATTTACCGCTACAACAAGGCAAACCCCGACACCACCCGCGCCCTGCTCAAGCCCTTCATCGAGGAATCCTGGGCCATCGGCATCGGCAAGGGCAACGACGCGCTCAAAACCCAGGTCAACACCTTCATCGCAAAGTTCCGCAAGGAAGGAGGCTTCGAAAAACTCGGCAGCCGCTACCTCGCCGATGAGAAGAAGTTCCTCGAATCCCAGGGCATCCCATTCATTCTGCGGTGAGAGTGAATGGTTATTGGTTATTGGTTAGAAGTTAGAGGTTAATGGATAGAGTTTATTGGGGACTTCTTCTCTTCCGTTTCGAATTTAGTGCTTAGAATTTCGTGCTTTCCAAACAACGCCTCCTCAACCTCGCCGCCGCCCTGCTCATCCTCGGCGGCTTCGCCTGGCTGTGCGTGGCGGTCTTCACCAGCCTGAAGGACGGCGATTGGAACTGGAGCCGACCATGGGAATACCGGGAGCTCCTGCTGCGAGGCTGGCGAACGACGATCCTCCTGTCACTCGGAGCACTGGCAGGCAGCACCCTGGTCGGGCTGCTGTTGCTCTTCGGCCAGCGCTGTGGACTCCCGGTGGTGAAATGGACTTGCCGACTGTTCCTCGAGTTTGTCCGCGAGACCCCGCTGCTTGTCCAACTCCTCGTCGGCTACTTCGTGATCTTCGCGCCCCTGTTTTCTCGCACCTTTGAAAGCTGGGGCTGGAACGACAAGCTCGTCATCGGCGTGATCCTGCTTTCCCTGTTCGAGGGTGCCTACCTTGGAGAAATCCTTCGTGGGGGAGTCGACAGCATCCCGCGCGCGCAGTGGGACTCGGCCCGTGCGGTGGGCTTCACGCCTTTTCAAATCCAGCGCTACGTGATCTTTCCCCAGGCTTTGCGTCGCGTGCTTCCTGCCCTCGCCGGGCAGTTCGTTTCGCTGATCAAGGACTCCTCGCTGCTCAGCGTGATCGGCGTGCAGGAAGTCGCCTATCAGGTCAAGGCCTACACCTCGCAGACCTATGGCCTCGAAGGCTACGTCCCTCTGGTCCTCGGCTACCTCGCTCTAACAGCCCCGATCGCCTTCATTTCCTCTCGCCTCGAACGACGCTTCCACCATGAAACTTAGCGTCACCTCCCTCACCAAGCACTACGGCGCGCACGTCGCTCTGCAGGATCTCTCGATCGAGGTCCCGACGGCCCGCGTCCTCTGCCTCATCGGCCCCTCCGGCGGCGGAAAGAGCACCTTCCTCCGCATCCTCGGCGGTCTGGAAACTCCGAGCTCCGGAGCGGTCAGCCTGCTCGGAGAAGCACTGCCGGAAAGCGCTGATGGCCTGCTCACCCACCGCCGTCGAAATGGCTTCCTCTTTCAGCAGTTCAATCTTTTCCCTCATCTCAGTGCATTGAGGAATCTAACACTTCCATTGGAGAAGGTGCATGGACAGAACCCGACCGAGGCCCTCTCCACCGCCCGCGCCGCGCTCGACCGCTTCGGACTCATCGACCACGCCGACAAGCTCCCCTCCCAACTCTCCGGCGGCCAGCAGCAGCGCGTCGGCATCGCCCGCGCCATCGCCGCCGGGCCACGCATCCTGTTCCTCGATGAGCCCACGTCCGCCCTCGATCCCGAGATGACCGCCGAGGTTCTGGAGCTGATCCAGGAACTCGCCGCCGAGGGCCAGAACATCATCCTCAGCACCCACGAGATGGGCTTCGCCCGCGCCGTCGCCGACCACGTCGCCTTCCTCGCCGCCGGACACATCGAGGAAAGCGGCCCCCCTTCCCAGGTCTTCGGAAACCCCACCTCACCGATCTGCCAGCGTTTCCTCTCCCGCGTGATGCGGTATTGATGCCCGAGGCGATGAGTCGAACGCCACTCAGGAAGAACCGCAGACAGTCACCCAAGAAAATCCGCACGCTCTTGAAGAAGCGATGCGGAGCCAGAACGGGCAGAGACGTGGAGCATGCGCCCCATGCTGCCAGCACCTATCCAAGCGTTCCATCGTTGGCTCCTTTCTGGATCCGGCGACTCCACGGACGCGGTTTCCGTGATCCTCACCCACCAGTCGAAATGCAGCTATGCCTCACGGGTGGCAGGCTATCTCAACCGCTACGACGACGCCTCGCAGGATCGGTGGCTCGCCGTTTCTGACGAGTTGATCGTTGAGATCGCCGCCGATCGCGGCCTGCGCAGCTTCCTCGGCCTTGGCGATCCCTGTCCGAACTGCCCGCCCACCGGGCCCTGCGGCATCAAGAAGGTCCTCCGGGCCTTCGCGGAGCGCGGCCACGTCGTGCTCGATCACCCCCTCGCGGAAATAGCCACCCGCGAAGTCGAAACCGCGTTCCGCATCGCCATCGATCCTCCGTCCGATGAGGCAGGAAACTGCCACGCGGTGATCAATCCCGAGCATTTTCCGGAGTCATCGCTGCCGGGAGTCATCAGCGACCTTTTCCTCGAATGGAATGAAGTCCGCCATCTGCCCCAGGAAGCGCAGTGGCGAGAAGATCCGACCACTCTTGAGCAAGCCGCGCCGAGCACGGCTGCCTGAGTCCTGATGAGATCCATTCAACGGCCCCCATGAATGTCATCGCCCTCACCGTCCTCGTATCCGCCTGCCTGACCGGGATCTTCATCGCCTGCTTCGCCGCCGAGCGCTGGCGATCGAGGCGATCCAGTCCGGAACGCGACTCCCTGCTTCCTCTCGACCTCATTCCGATCCACCCCACCCCGCCTCCCTCCGTGATGCCCAACAACCCTCCTTCCCTCCCATGAGCAATACCACCACCATCACCTACGACGACACCTCCGTTCGCCGCTTCCTGTCCGCCTCCATCATCTGGGGCCTGGTAGGCATGCTGGTGGGCGTGATCATCGCCACCCAGCTTTCGTGGTGGCAGATGAACGGCAAGTTTATCGAAGCCATATCCTTCGGCGCATTCAAGGGCGACGGAATCTCGTTCCTGACCTTCGGACGACTTCGTCCACTTCATACCAACGCCGTCATCTTCGCCTTCGTCGGCAACATGGTCTTCGCCGGCATCTACTACTCCACCCAGCGATTGTGCAAGGCGCGGATGGCGTCCGATTTCCTGTCAAACCTCCACTTCTGGGGCTGGCAACTCATCATTGTCGCTGCCGCCATCACCCTTCCCGCCGGACTCACCCGCGGCAAGGAATACGCCGAACTCATCTGGCCGATCAACATTGCGGTCGCGGTGATATGGGTGGTCTTTGCCATCAACTTCTTCTGGACCCTGGCAAAGCGCAATGAGCCATCGCTCTATGTCGCGCTCTGGTTCTACATCGCGACAGTGGTCACGGTGGCGATGCTCTACATCGTCAACCACCTCTCGCTGCCAACGTCGTTCACCCACTCCTACCCGATCTTTGGAGGCCTTCAGGACGGCCTCGTGCAGTGGTGGTATGGCCACAACGCCGTGGCCTTCTTCCTGACCACGCCGGTGCTCGGCATCATGTATTATTTCCTGCCGAAGGCCGCGAACAAGCCGGTCTATTCCTACCGCCTCTCGATCGTCCACTTCTGGTCACTGGTCTTCATCTACATCTGGGCCGGTCCGCACCACCTTCTCAACACCGACCTGCCACGCTGGCTGCAGAACCTCGGCATGCTCTTCTCGCTGATGCTGTGGGCTCCTTCCTGGGGTGGCATGCTCAATGGTCTCCTTACCCTGCGTGGTGCCTGGGCTCAGCTCCGCACCGATCCGGTGATCAAGTTCTTCGTCGCCGGCATCACCTTCTACGGCATGGCCACTTTTGAAGGCCCGCTGCTTTCGATCCGCGCCGTCAACGCACTTTCCCACTACACCGACTGGACCATCGGTCACGTGCACGCCGGAGCCCTCGGCTGGAATGGCTTCATGGCCGCCGGCCTCTTCTACTGGCTCGCCCCACGCCTCTGGAAAACCAAGCTCTGGTCGCAGTCGCTCGCCAACATGCACTTCTGGATCGGACTCGTTGGAATCCTTCTCTACGTGGTCGCCATGTGGAGTGCGGGCATCATGCAGGGACTGATGCTCAGTGAGGCCAATCCAGGTGGAGCCACGCTGAAATACAAGTTCGTGGAAACTCTTGATAGCATCCAGATCTTCTACGGCCTGCGCTCGTTCGGCGGATTCCTCTACCTTGTCGGATTCGGCCTCTGCGCCTTCAACATCTGGAAAACCGCTCGCTCCGGCGTGGCGACCAACGACACGGCGGAAGTCGTCGTTCTGGAACGGACCCGCAAGGACCGCCTGACCCTCGGCGAGACCCTGATCAGCGACCCGATCGCCCACATCCTGCTCGGCATCGCCTTCACGATCCTGTGGTTCTTCCTGCCACCGCATGCCGACAAGGCCGCGTTGATCGTGGCGATCGCCCTCGGCATCAAGGGGGTCAGCGCTTTCCGCAAGTCGAACGGCGGCTGGTCAAGCTGGCACGACAGCCTGTTGGAAAACTACATCCCATTCACCGTCCTTGTCTTCATCGCCGTGGCCATCGGCGGAGCCTCCCAGATCATCCCCTCCCTCGTGGTGAACCGCGACAAGAACATCGAGGGCCGCCTTCAGGAACTTTACACTCCGCTGGAACTTGCCGGTCGCGACCTTTATATCTCCGAAGGTTGTTACAACTGCCACTCGCAGATGATCCGCAGCCTGGTTCCCGACGTGATGCGCTACGGCCGCGCCGGCAAGCTCGACGACTACTCGCACCTCGGGGAATCGATCTACGACCATCCCTATCAGTGGGGCTCGAAGCGCACCGGTCCGGACCTTGCACGCGAAGGTGGCGACCTCGTCCCTGGAGCAAAGTACATGCGTTCCGGCAAGCGTGGCAACGACTGGCACTTCAACCACTTCCTCAACCCACGCCAGACCTCACCCGGATCCAACATGCCGGCTTATCCATGGCTGTTCGAGGACAAGGCGGACTTGAAGGCGCTGCCCAACAAGATCAAGATGCAAGTCCGGCTTGGAGTGCCATGGCCGATGATGCAGGACGACGCGATCCTCGACATGGCCCAGGTCCAGGCGCTTGAAATCGCCGACTCGCTCATCGCCGCCAAAGTCTATCTGCCGGACAAACCGGAACTCCAGGGCCTCGCCCTCCGCGATCAACTGGCCTCCAGCAAGTTCGTCGCCCTCACCGCCTATCTCCAGAAGGTCGGAGCCTATCGTGAGGTGACCAAGGACAAGCCAGCCGAGCCCTCGATGCTGAACCCGGACTCGCATCGCGAAGCGGAAAAGGTTCCCGCCGCGACCACCCAGGCCCACTAACCTCCACCTCATCTCACCATGTTCCACCGCGTTCTTCACGAGCAATGGACCTCGATCATTCCGGTGATCTCCTTCGTCCTGATCTCCGGCGTGTTCATCATCGCCACCATCCGGGCTCTACGGATGAAGAAGGGAGAAAGGGAGCACCTCTCCTCGCTTCCGCTTGAGGACTCGAACGTCGAACACTGAATCCATCACCACCACCGCCATGTCAGACTCTTCCAACTCCGGACCAAAACGCGGCGACTACGCCAGGGAAAAGGGCGAGGTCGTCCTCCGCCCGCACGAATTCGACGGCATCCAGGAATATGACCAGAAGCTTCCCAACTGGTGGCTCTTCACCTTCTACGGTGCGGTCGTCTTCACGGTCATCTACTGGACCGTCTATTATCATACCAACCTCTTGAAGACCGATCACCAGATCGTGCAGGAGGCCATCTCGATCGTTGAAAAGGCCCGTCAGGAGGATCTGGTGAAAGCTCTTGCCTCGATTGATGACAGCAAGCTGGTCAATGTCTGGGCCGCTGATCCTTCGATCGTCGCAGCAGGTCAGGCCACCTTCACCACCAACTGCACCGCCTGCCATGGGGCGGACCTTAGCGCGACCATGGAGGTGGCGGGGACGAAGGCACCGCTTCCCGGTTTGCCGCTCAACGACCACCAATGGAAGTACGGCGGAAAGCCGATGGATCTCTTCAAGCTGATCAACGCCGGCACACCTCCGGAAAGCCCGGGTCACAACGGCGCGAAAATGCAGGCCTGGGGCCAGACCCTGTCGCCGAAGCAGATCGCCGAGCTGACCGCCTTCATCATCGCGAAGGTGCCTGATGACTTCAAGGCCTACGCGGCAGGGACAACGAACTGAACACCGCATCATGCAAGAGGGCGGCCCGATTCCCCGGGTCGCCTTCTTTTGTTTGATCCAGTGCCGTCCAGTTCCTTCCGCACGTCTGGCTGCATTTGAAGAGGTCAGGGGAAATGGCTCACGGCCCCCGCAAAATACGCTCAGTCCGCCTCGCAAGCACCGCGCATCCTCTCGCAAGCAATGCGCAGCAGCCTGCCGCGACTTCGGCCATCTTGACCGCATCCGATGTCCACCACCCCGCCCAAGCGCCCGAACCTCGTTTCGGTGACCACCATCAACGCAGATGGTTCCCACTACAAGCTCCAGCCGGCTGACGTTTCCGGTCGCTGGACCCTGGCGCGGCGTGTGTTTGGAGTCCTGCTCCTGATCGTCTACGCGGCGCTCCCATGGATCTCGCTCAACGGTCATCCCGCCGTGTTCTTCGATGTCGAGTTCCGCCAGTTTCATCTCCTCGGACTCACCCTCGTGCCGCAGGACCTGTGGGTGATGTTCTTCGCGGTCACCGGACTGGGCTTTGCCCTGTTCTTCATCACCTCGCTGCTCGGTCGCCTCTGGTGCGGCTGGGCCTGCCCCTACACGGTCTTTCTCGAACACGTGTTCCGGCGCATTGAACGCGTCATCGAGGGCGATGCCCCCGCCCGACGCCTGCTGGAATCCGCCCCATGGACCGCCGGGAAATTCTTCAAACGGGTGACCAAGCACCTCCTGTTCGTGGCGTGTTCGGCACTGATCGCCCATATCTTCATCTCCTACTTCGTCTCCCTGCCAAGGCTCTACTCCTTCATGCACCAGAGCCCGCTGGCCCATGCCACCGCCTTCGGCATCGTCGCCTTCCTGACGCTGGTGCTGTGGTTCTGCTTCGGTTGGTTCCGCGAGCAGTTCTGCATCATCATGTGTCCCTACGGACGCCTTCAAAGCGCCCTGACCGACGACGACACCATCATCATCGGCTATGATGAAAAGCGGGGCGAACCGCGCGGAGCGAAAGGAAAAGCGGAGGGCGACTGCATCGACTGCCGCCGCTGCATCCACGTCTGCCCGACCGGCATCGACATCCGCAACGGCCTCCAGCTTGAGTGCATCGGCTGCGCCGCCTGCGTGGACGCCTGCGATGACATCATGACCAAGGTCGGCCGCCCGAAGGGACTGGTTCGTTACGATTCGCTCAAAGGCCTCGCAGGAAAGACCCGCCGGATCCTGCGTCCTCGCATCTACGCCTACGCCGCGCTTGCCCTGCTGGGCATGAGCGCGCTGGGCGTCACATTCGCCAACAAGGCCCGACCCTACAATGCGACGGTCGCCCGGCTCGAAGGCACTCCGTTTGTGGCAGACTCCTCCACCGTGCGGAACATCTATCAGATCCGTGTCCTGAACAAACGCAACCAGGAGGCCACTTTCACCATCCGACTCGGACACGAGACCCCCGATGGCTATGAACTGAGTGGCGCGGACCAGTCCTTTGCGGTCCCCGCGCTCGGTGAACTCAGCCGCTCTTGTGTCGTGATCGCCTCCGCGAAGGCCTATCAGGGCCAGAGGGACCTTGCCATCGAGGTCCACGGCGAACCCGGCAATGTCACCATCACCGAAACCGTCAAGTTTCTCGGCCCCAATCCCATCCTCCTGCACGAGGAAGCCGAAAAGGCCGAATCGCAGGAAGAACATCACGAAAAGAACCACGATTGATTCCACACCAACATGAACACCACGCTTGAAACCCGCCCCGGCTTCCTGGTCCGCCACCCCTGGCTCCTTGTCGTGCTTGCCTTCGCCCTCCTGCTCGGGGCGTGGTCAACCTTGATCACCGTCGCCGTGAAGAACTCACCCCAGCAGGTGGAGGTGAGGAGGTGATGTTTTGGAGTTAATAGTTAATAGTTATTTGTTATATGACCAATAACCAATAACCAATAACCAATAACCCCCCCCATGACCACCCTCGTCGCCCTCGTGACCGGTGCCGCCACCAGCCTGCACTGCGCCGGAATGTGCGGTCCCATCGCCTGTGGGGTCGGCACGCTCGCGAAGTCCGAAGGCGAGAGGCTCACCGCCGCCTCGCTTTATCATGCCTCACGGCTCATATCCTACGGCCTGATCGGAGCGCTCTGCGGAGCACTCGGCCAACAACCCCTCAAGTGGTTCTTTGCCTCTCCTGCCGTGCTGCTGCCATGGGGGCTGGTGCTGGTCCTGCTGCTGATGGCCACCGGCCTCGACAAGCGCATTCCACGTCCTGCCATCCTGAACCGCCTGACCGCCCGCGCGCGTTTCAAGGCCTGCCGACTCTCTGCCTTCACCGGAGCCTCCGCGATGGGACTGCTCACTCCCTTCCTTCCATGCGGGCCGCTTTATGTGGTCTTCGCCGCCGCGATGCTCGCCGGCTCGGCCGCCAAGGGCGCGGAGTTCACGGTTGCCTTTGGACTCGGCACCGTGCCACTGCTCTGGCTCGCCCAGCACCAATTCCACCGCTTCCGCGCCAGGCTCACTCCCCTGACCCTGAAACGGGTGCAACGCGGAATGGCCTTCACGACCGCTCTCGTTCTCGCCTGGCGACTTCACGGCACCTTGCCGGACTTCAGGTCACATGAGGTGCCCGCCGAAAAGCCGAAGGCCGAATTGCCCAGTTGCTGCCACGGGGAGTGAGGCAGAGATCGTAAGCAGTAAGTGGTAAGTGGTTGGTCACGGTCCACCATTCACCCCTCTTCCACCGTCTCGATCACCTCGTGCCGGTGGATCCACACGCTCTGCACCAGCCCAAGAAGGAACATGCAGATCACCACGAAAGTTCCCGAGTAGCTGACCAAGGGAAGCGGAATCCCCGTGATCGGAAGCAGCAGCACACACATCCCGATGTTCTCGAAAATGTGGGCGAAAAACAGCGCGACAATCAGGCAGACGAGCAATCGCCCGGTCATGTCCCGACTGTAGAACGCAATGAACAGGCACTGAATCAGCAAAAGGGCGAAAGCGGTGATCAACAACAGGCTGCCGCGGAAACCAAGCTCCTCGGCAATGACCGCGAAGATGAAGTCGTTGTGCGCGGTTTCCCAGGGAATGAACTTCCTTGCATGCAGGGAGCCCTTCTCGGTGGTGGCGTTCCAGCCGACTCCCTTCCATCCGGCTTTGCCGACCGCCATCGAGACATGATACGCCGCATAAGCCTCACCATTCGTATCGACCTCCTCGCGGTTGAGCATTTTCAGCCAGAGATCAATGCGCTCCGGGCCGCGCTTTGAAACCATCGGCAGAACAACGAAATTCAGGATCGCGATCATTCCGATCCCGATGAACGCGATGAAGGAAAGATAGCGGAATGGAACCCCGCCGATCACCAGCGCCACCACAGCCACGGGACCCCAGACCAGCGCGGATCCCATGTCTCCCATTTTCATCACCACCAGGAAGGGAATGGCCGAGACGACCCCGATCATCGCGATCCTGGCGAACGGCAGGCCAAACCATCGATGCAGTTTAGGCAGATCCTGGATCAACCAGGCGATCAGGAGAATTCCCGAAGCCACCCCCAATTGCGCGGGCTGGAAGACCAGCGAACCAAGTTTGATCTGGTGGACTGCGTTGTCCTGTTTCATCGCGACCAGCATCAGTACGAGGCTGCCCAGATAAACCGGCAGACCCAGCCAGCGGATCCAACTGTAGTTGATGAAGGCCGCCGCGAAAAAGGCCACACTGCCGATTGCGATCCACTTTTTGTCCATCGCCGCATAGTAGGCACCGGCGGAGATCTTCCCCGTGAGGTAAGCTGGGACCGCCAGATGGCGCGCGGCACTCTCGATCATGAAGAGACCGAAGATTAGCAATCCATACATGACCAGAACCAGCATCCAGTTCATGCCGAGAAGTTTGCGCAGGAACGGCGTCATGGTCGGAAGAGGCCGAAACATACCGCCCCGGACAGCCAAGGCAAGACGGGCGTGGAGGAAATCATAAAGAGACCAGCTATCGCGACCTGGATGCTCCAAACTCAGGTGATTTCACCTGTGACCATTTCAAATCCCCAGCAACTCCGCAGTCGCCTCACGTGGACGCCAGGTCAGGATTTCCGGTTCACCTTCTGTGACCAGCACCGTGTGCTCATAGTGCGCGGAAGGCTTGGCGTCTTCCGTGACCACGGTCCAGCCGTCCTGGAGAATCCGGACCCCGGGACGCCCTGCATTGACCATCGGTTCGATCGCCAGCGTCATGCCTGCGGCAAGGATCGGACTCTTTCCACTCGGACGATAATTCGGAACCTGCGGTTCCTCATGAAGCTTCTTGCCAACCCCGTGGCCGACGAAATCACGGACGATGGTGAAACCAAGCGGCTTCACATAATCCTCCACCGATCCACAAAGGTCGGCCAGACGACGCCCGGCGCGGGCCCAGGAGATCGCCTCATACAGCGACTGTTCGGTCGCCATCATCAGGCGCTTGGTCTCCAGCGGAACATCGCCCGCAGCCACCGTCGTGGCATTGTCGCCAATGAACCCGCCCTTCACCACACCAACGTCGATCTTGACGATGTCACCCGGCTGGATGCGGCGCGGACCACCGATCCCGTGCACGACCTCCTCATTCACGGAAATGCAGATCTGCCCCCGGAACCCCCGATAGCCCAGAAAAGCGCTCTTGCTGTCATGCTGGCGCATCAGCACGGCGGCCTGGGCATCGATCTCACCCGTCGTCCGGCCCGGTTCCACCATCTTCGCCAGTTGCTGCAGCACGTCCGCAGCGACACGGCCGGCCTCGCGCATCTTTTCGATCTCGCGGGCGGACTTGATGGGGATTCGGACGTGGCGTGACATGGAAAGTCAAAGTGAGGCTCAGGAAAGCGGGCCGACTGGAAAAAACAAGCCACGGATCGAGGCAGCCACCTCGTCCACCGCAGCGGTGGCATCACAGCGGGTCAGGCAATTACGGGATTCGTAGTAGCCCACGAGTGGCAGGGTGTATTGCTCGTAGGCGGCATGGCGGCTGCGGAAATTCTCCTCTCCGTCATCCTCCCGACGTCCCACCCCCGCATGGCAGACCGGGCAATGCCGGTCCTCGTCCAGTTCGGAAAGCTGACCGGTCCAGCGGCACTCCGGGCACTCCACCCGCCCGGCGATCCGGCGGAGAAGCTCATCGAGCGGCACTTCCAAGGCGATCACCCGGTCCAGCCTGAGGCCACGGGAAGTCAGCCATCCATCCAGGAACTCCGCCTGCGGCAGGCTTCTTGGAAACCCGTCGAGCAGCCAGCCCCCCTCGTGACGTTCCAGCCAGCCTCCGAGCACACCGCACATCAGGTCGTCCGGCACGTATCCACCACGATCGAGGATCGGCTTGACCTGTCGACCAAGGTCCGAACCATTTTCGACCGCCTCCCTGAGAAGGGCACCGGTGCTCAGATAATCGATCCCTGCCGCCTCGGCCAGACGCCTTCCCTGGGTCCCCTTGCCGGAGGCCGGCGGACCGAGAAGCACGACGCGAAGCGGCATGGAGAAAGGGCTCCTCAGTTGGAGCGGTTGTAGAACCAGACCGCCATGCCGAGCACCACCAGGATGGCGATGACCGTATAGAGGTAGATCAACGCGGTGCGGGAGGCCGCATTGCCCGTCTGGGCGAGGCGGTCATAGCGACCCTTCAGCTTGCCCTTGCGGAGGAAGCCATCGTAATGGCGCTGGATGAGGTGGGTTTCCACCTGGCGCATCACGTCAAGAACCACCCCCACCAGAATCAGCAGGCTGGTGCCACCGAAGAAGTGCAGGACCAGAGAGTTCAACGGAAGACCCACCATGGTGCCAACGATGGCAGGCAGAACGTAGATCAGGGTCAGGAAAATGGCACCCGCGAAGGTCAGGCGGGTCATCGTGAAGTCGAGGAACTCGGCGGTCGGCTTCCCGGGACGCACGCCTGGAACATAGCCACCGTTGCGCTTGAGATCCTCTGAGATCTGCGAGGGCTGGAACATGGTCGCCACCCAGAAGTAGGAGAAGAAGAAGATGAAGATCGCTCCAAGCACGTAATGCCAGGGCTGTCCGCCACCCAGGGCACCATTGATCTTGGTCGCCCAGGCCTGATCACGGAAGAACCAGGTCAGCATCATCGTCGGCAGGGAAAGAACTGCGGTGGCGAAAATGATCGGCATCACACCGGCGTAGTTCACCTTCAGCGGGAGATACTGGGTCTGTCCACCGAACTGCTTCCGGCCGACCACCCGCTTGGCATACTGGACCGCGATCCGGCGCTGGGCCTGGGTGATGGCGATGGTCCCGGCGATCACGACCAGCAGCATCGCGATCATGACCACCATCATGACGGCACGGAACGGATTCTCCGCCACGCCTGCTCCCGTTTCATTGCCGGTGATGAAGAATTTCCACGCCTGGATCAGGGCTCCGGGGAAGGAAGAAACGATGTTCACCGTGATGATGATCGAAGTGCCGTTGCCAATGCCGCGCTCGGTGATCTGGTCGCCGATCCACATCAGCAGCACCGTGCCAGCCACCACCGTCACGGTCGCGAGAATGAACCATAGGCTTGACTGGTCCTTCACAAGGACACCGTACTTGGTGATCCCCGAAAGGTAAGGCATCGAGTCCGGGCTGGTCAGCGTCCTGGCGACGAAGAATCCTTGGACCAATGCAATGAGGATCGTGAGGTAGCGGGTGAACTGGGTGATCTTCTGGCGTCCTCCATCCTCACGGGCGAGGCGGGAAAGCTTCGGCACCACCGCCGTCATCAACTGGATCATGATCGATGCCGAAATGTAGGGCATGATCCCCAGCGCGAACACGCCAGCCTGCTGAAGTCCGCCACCCGAGAAAATCGCGAGCATCGCATTGAGGCCCCCCCCTGCGGTGGGATCGGCCTTGGCCTGGGCATCCATGAACGCCTTGATGACCGTTCCATCCACGCCGGGAAGGGTGATGTGGACTCCAAGACGGACGATGATGATCATCGCCAGGGTGAAAAGAATGCGATCCCTCAGTTCGGGGATCTTCCAAGTGTTCGCAAACGCGGAAATCATGATGGGCTGGGAAACTTTTGAACGCGCGGTTTATAAACGCGGAAAGGAAGCGGGCAAGCGCTTCCTCACCGGAGAGAACAGGTTGATGACCGGGTGGTCAGATCAGGCGGCGGACTCGATGGAGCCACCGGCCTTTTCGATCTTCTCGCGGGCGGAAGCACTCACGGCACCAACGGCGATCGTGAGCTTCTTGCTGATCTCACCCTGGCCGAGAATCTTGACTGCGTCGAAGCGACCGTTGGCAAGACCGGCAAGACGAAGGGTGTCCTCGTTGACGGTCGCACCGTCTTCGAAGGCCTTGTCGAGCTGGCTCACATTCACCACGGCCACCTTGTCGCGGAACTCGTAGTTGTTGAAGCCGCGCTTCGGAAGACGACGATGGATCGGCATCTGGCCACCTTCGAAACCGGGACGGGTGCCGCCACCGGAACGGGCGTTCTGGCCCTTGTTGCCCTTGCCGCAGGTCTTGCCGAGGCCGGAGCTTTCACCCTTGCCGAGACGCTTGACCCGATGCTTGGCGCCCTTGTTCGGGCGAAGTTCGTGAAGTTTCATTGATTTGAAGAGTTAGTGGTTAGAGGTTAATGGTTAGAAGTCTCAGGGCGGGAACCGAAGCTCCCCATGACCTTTGACTTCTTAAACCCAACCTTTTCCTCAGATGGCCTTTTCCTTCTTCTTTTTGCCACGCGAGGAAAGAACCTGATCGCGGGTGCGGACTTGGGAAAGCGCCTTGAGGGTGGCCTTGACCACGTTGGCGTGGTTGGAGGAGCCCATTGACTTGGCAAGGATGTCACGGATGCCGACCGCTTCGCAGACGGCACGGACACCACCACCAGCGATGATCCCGGTTCCCGGGGACGCTGGCTTGAGGAGGACCTTGCCACCGCCGAATTCAGCGACGATTTCGTGAGGGATCGTTCCGTCAACGATGTTCATCGGCTTGAGCGACTTCTTGGCGGATTCACTGGCCTTCTTGATGGCGTCCGCCACTTCGTTGGCTTTTCCGAATCCGAGGCCCACTTTGCCTTCCTTGTCGCCAGCGACGACGAGGGCGGAGAAGCTGAAACGACGGCCGCCTTTGACGACCTTGGCGCATCGGTTGATGAAGACGACCTTTTCAGCAAGCTGCGGTCCGTCGGACTCCTGCTGCTGGGAACGGTCATCGCGGCGCGGGCCACGGCCACGCTGGCCGCCTTGGCCACCGCCACCACCCTGGCCACCACGGTATCCACCGCCGCCGCCACCTTGATATCCACCGCCACCTTGATTGCCACCGCGGTATCCACCGCGATCACCTTGCGGTGCTCCGGAAGCTGCCGGAGCAGGAGCCGGTGTGGAGGCTGGAGTTGCTGCGGGCTGATTGTCTTGGTCTGTAACCATGAGATCGATCTGGTAGGGTGGCGATTAGAACTGGAGACCGCCTTCGCGGGCGGCATCGGCAAGGGCCTTGACCTTGCCGTGATAGATGTGACCACCGCGGTCAAAGACCACGGAGCTGACGTTGACGGCCTTGGCACGCTCGGCGATCAGGCTGCCGACCTTCTGGGCGGAAGCGATGTTCGAGGAGGCGTTCTCCACCTCCTTGTCGAGGGTGGAGGCGGCGGCCAGAGTGCGGCCGACGGCGTCGTCGATAACCTGCACGTAAATGTGCTGGTTTGAATAATGGACAGCGAGGCGCGGACGCTCGGTGGTGCCTGCAACCTTCTTGCGGATACGGGCATGGACGCGCTGGCGGATTTCCTTGCGGTTGAT
>JAIXPW010000252.1 GCA_027485995.1 Verrucomicrobiaceae bacterium | reverse complement strand
TCGTGTTGAGACCGCAGGGGCCATTTCCACCGGCTTCGGGGTCACCCGCTCAAGTGCGGCGCGATCCTTCACGAACTTCAGCAGCTCGGCATCGGTCGGGGCCGCCGCGAAGGAAACGATTGGCAGGGCGAAAAGGCAGGAACGCGTCCACATGACGCGCAGGATGGCAGGAATTCATTCGCTGACGAGAAGTATGGATGAGGGGCTGTGGGCCTACTTCGATTTGTGACGGAAGAACTCGAGCGTCACCCCCAGGCCTTCTTCGAGAGAATGCTTCGGAGTCCATCCGGCGGCGCGGAGCTTGTCCGAGCTGGCGCGGGAATGGCGCACATCTCCGGCTCGTTCGGGACCATGGAGGACCTTCGACGTCGATGCCGCAGCGGTGATGAGCCCGTTGGCGAGATCATTGATGGTGATCTGGCCACCATATCCGGCATTGAAGACACCGACCACGCCCGGGGTTTCCACGGCGAAGGAGAGTGCGCCGACGATGTCCTTCACGTAGATGAAATCACGGGTCTGGCCCCCATCGCCGAAGACGGTGATGTCCTCGTTCTTCACGGCCTTCTCGATGAAGATCGGCACGGCGGCGGCATAGGCCCCCTTGGGATCCTGGCGGGGTCCGAAGACATTGAAAAAGCGAATGGCGGCGGTTTCCAGACGGCCTTCGCGCTGGAACATGCCGAGATAGTATTCGCCGTCGAGCTTGGTGATCGCGTAGGGGCTCTTTGGCTCCGGGATCATGGTTTCAAGTTTAGGCACCGTCGGATTGTCCCCGTAGATCGCGGCGGACGAGGCGAAGACGAGCTTCTTCACGCCCGCAGCGGCTGCTTCTTCCAACACGTTGAGCAGGCCATGGACGTTGATGTCCACGCATTCGCCGGGCTTCGCCATCGACTCCGGCACGCTGACCAGCGCGGCGAGGTGGAAGATGTAATCGACGCCCTCGACCGCCTTCTTCACCAACTCACGATCGGTGATGGAACCCTCAATGAAGGTGTGCTTCAGGCCATCAAGATTATGCCGGTAACCCGTGCGGAGATTGTCCAGCACGCGGATCTCCTCCGCCTTGTCCTGATAGTGCTCGACGATATGCGAGCCGATGAAGCCCGAGCCTCCCGTGATGAGAATGCGCATTGAAGTAAATGGTGAATGGTGAATGGTGAATGGTGGTCAGGAGCGAGGGCCGCAGAAGGAATCGGCTTTGTGCTCCATGGCGCGCAGCATCGAGCCGATGTGGGCGCACTTAGAATCGAGAGATTGATGGGTGGAATCGTCGAGATATCCGGCTTGCCGTGCCTGATCAAGCCAGGATTGGGTTTCGAAAATCTCACCGAGTGAGTCGCTGAGTTTTGAAATGAAGGCCGCTGGATAACGCCGCTTTGCCCAAGCTTCCGTGAGGTTTGCTGCCACTGCTCTGGACGAGCGCCTGATCTGATCAGTCAGAGAGAACCTCTCTTCCTTCGGAAAGGATCTAGAAGCTTCAAAAATGGCAAGTGAAAGTTCAAGTGATGCTTGGTAAACCCGCAGATCCCGGAAGGAGGCTGCGTAGTCCGCCTGCCGTTTCGAGGGACCATCTTCACTCATGCGGACAGTGGGCCTACCATTTACCATTCACAAATTACCACTTACAATCTTCTCCATCTCCGAAAGCTTCCGCTCGATGGCGGCTACGAAGGCGAACTGGTTGCGGCAGCGCTCGATGTTATGGTTCGGGCGCTTGATCTTGAAATAGACGTCGCCTTGCAGGTAGTCGGTCAGGAAGCGGATGCCGCATTCGAGGGTGAGGAGCTTCCCGGAGAAGGCGAGGTTGGCGACCTCAGCCTCGTTGAGGAAAGACTTCGCCGAACCGAGGTAGCCCTGGACGAGGGACTCGAAGCGATCAAGCCGGATGTCGAGCTTGTCGAGATCGGTGTCGTCCTCGCGCGTGGTCGGCGTGGCGGTGCGGACCATGTCACCGAAGTCATAAAGCGCGGAGCCCGGCATGGTGGTGTCGAGGTCGATCACGCAGACACCTTCCGCCGTGACGTCGTCGAGGAGGACATTGTTGAGCTTGGTGTCGTTGTGGGTGACGCGCTCGGGGATTTCTCCCGACGCGATGAGACCAGTGATGCGGGCACAATCGGCGGCGCGGGCGAGGGCGAACTCGATTTCCGACTTCACCTCGGCGGCGCGATTGGCGGAGTCCGCTTCGATGGCGACCTGGAGGGCTTCGAGGCGCTTCGGGGTGTTGTGGAAATTCGGGATCGTCTCGTGAAGGCGTGCGCCACCGAGGTCGGCCGCGAGCTTCTGGAAGCTTCCGAAAGCCTTCGCCGCCTGAAAGGCCTGCTCGTTGGTTTCGAGTTCGTCGTAACCACGTGCGCGCTCGATGAAGGGATAGGTGCGCCAGACATTTCCGGCGGAGTCGATCGCGTAGGGCTTGCCCTCAATGGAAGGCACGCAGGTCAGCGTGCGGCGGCGAGCTTCGGGGTTGCCCTCGGCCAGCAGTCGATCGAGCGAATGCTTCGTGACCCTTTCGACGTTCTCCATCAGCTCGATCGGCGTCTTGAAGACGTTGGTGTTGATGCGCTGATGGATGTAGCGGAGACGGAGTCCGGCTTGGTCGTAATGGGCGCAGTAGGTGTCGTTGATGTGACCGGAGCCGTAGAGGTAGCCGTGCACGAAATCGGCACGCATGTCAAAAAGGGCGGAAACTTCACGAAGGGTCTGGGCGACGAGAACGGTAGGCATGGAGGTAAGCAGATGAACTTGGAGACAAACGGAACTCAGGAAAGCTTCTCGGGATATTCCCCGGCGTCAATCAGCTTACGGATGGAAGCGACGACAAATGGTTTGTCGTCAGGGTAGGTGACGCCGAACCAGGGGCTGGTGGTCTTGAGAACCGCGCAGTGGGCATGGCCTCCATGGATGAGGTGATCGACCACCGTCGGAATGTAGCACTCGGATTTCAACTCGGTGCCGGACTCGGCGAGGAAGCGGGTGAAGGCCTCCTCAAGTTGGCCGAAGAAGGCGGGTCCGAAGGCCCAGAAGTTCATCGAGACCGGGGTGCCGTCGGAAATGTCGCGACGCGAGCCATCGAGGGCGTTGCCACGGACGGTCCCATCCGCCTCGCGCTCGATGTTGAGATACTCCTCCACCTTGGTGAGGTTTCCTGCGGAATCGGTCTGGCAGATGCCGCGGTTGACGTGGCCGTGGTCCGAGAGGGTGTTTTCGAGTGGATAGCCGACCATGGCCATCGAAGCCTGATCGCCGTCCGGAAGGCCCTTGAAAAATTCCGCCGCACGGACGTAGGCATCATGACCGTAGAAATCGTCGGCATTGACCACGGCGAACGGCTCGGTGATGGCGCTGCGGGCCGCGCGGATGGCGTGGGCGGTGCCCCAGGGTTTCACCCGGCCTTCCGGGATTGAGTGGCCCTCCGGAAGGTCGTCCAGTTTCTGGAAGACATAATCCACGTCGATCTTGTCGGCGAACCGGCTGCCGACGGAGTCCTTGAAGGCGTCCGCAAAATCCTCACGGATGATGAAGACCACACGACCAAACCCGGCGCGAATGGCGTCGAACACGGAGTAGTCCAGCACGGTTTCGTCGTTCGGGCCCATCGGGTCCATTTGCTTGAGGCCGCCGTATCGGCTGCCCATTCCGGCTGCGAGAACAAGGAGAGTCGGTTTCGTGGTCATGAATCTTAAAAAGGTGCGGGCGCGTTATGGTCGAGACCGCCGGGCAGGGCAATTCGAATCCTCTGCAAGGTCTTTCGGCTTTTCCACGAGCCTCCAGCCGCCATGATCGGCACATCATGCTCCCGGAAACCTCGTTTCTGCCCGCTCATCTGGCGATCGAACCTGAACTGGCCAACCAACTGAGCAGCCGTCCCGGCCACCAGCGCTGCATCGAAGGCGATGGCGAACTGCTCCTCGTCGCCCATGAGGTCCCTCGCCCCTCCATTCCTGAGCGCGAGGCCCTGTTCTTCTGGAAGCGACGCGATGGACGCTGGGTGGGACCGGAGGGCACAACCGGCCTGGTCGCGCTGGAGGCCTTGCTCGATCGGTATGCAAAGGCGATCGATGGTCATGAGGAGGTCATTGATGAGGCGGACACCGCATCGGAAGTCTTCGCCATTCTCCGCCACGCGGGACCGCTGGCCCGCTCCTCGCGCAATCTCGTCGGAGCCCTGGAGCATGTTTTGCACGTCGATCACGACGACAGGGCCATCCGTGCCTTGCGCGACCGTGCCCGGGAAACGGAGAGGGCCGCCGAGTTGCTCTACGCCGATGCGCGCATCACGCTCGAGTTCTGGCAGGCGGAGCGTTCCGAGGAGCAGGCCCTCGCGGCGGCCCGACTGAACCGGATCGCGTTCCGGCTGAACCTGATGGCCGGATTCTTCCTGCCGCTCGTCGCTCTGGGGGGCCTGTTTGGGATGAACGTCGATATCCCGCATTTCGTGCAACATGGCTTCTGGGGAATCGTGGTCATCGGCCTGGTCGTGGGTGGCGGCATCCTCTACATGGTGGGTCGCAACACCGGCCGGAAGTCGGACTTTGAAAGCGAGATGGAGGAGCCGTGAAAGGCCTCGCTCTCGATCTCAGGCGTCCCCTGCCTTCGGGGCGCGCAGTTTCCGGATCGCGGTGACGATCAGCAGAACGGCGATGCCGGCCAGGATGCCGATGACTCCATCGATCAGCATGGGAGCGACGCTGCCACCGAGGGCCTGCATGCCTCCGGCCTGTTTCATCGAATCACCGAGATGGGCGATGGCATGATGGAGGGGAGGGATGCCATGGGTGACGATTCCACCGCCGACAAGGAACATCGCGACCGTCCCTGCCACTGAAAGAAGCTTCATCAGGAACGGAGCGGCCCAGAGGATGGCGCGGCCAAGCCCGCGGGCAAAGGCACTTCCGGTGCGGCTGAGATAGAGGCCGGCGTCGTCGAGTTTGACGATTCCCGCCACCAGTCCATAGACCCCGATGGTCATCACCAGCGCAATGGCGGAAAGCACCAGCACCTGACGGCCGAAGGTTTCCTGGGCAACGGTGCCGAGGGTGATGGCGATGATTTCGGCGGAAAGAACGAAGTCGGTGCGCACGGCACCCTTGATCTTGGCCGCTTCGGAGTCGACGACCTGCTTGGGCTCTTGATGGGCCAGCTCCTTCAAGTCCCCGGCTGCCCCGGCTTCCGGGGAGTGGCCACGATGCAGCCAGGTATGGGCCAGCTTTTCGACTCCTTCGAAGCAAAGGTAAAGCCCCCCGATCATGAGCAGCGGGGTCACAGCCCAGGGGGCGAAGGCACTGATGAGGAGGGCGAGGGGGACCAGGATCAGCTTGTTGACGAAGGAACCCTTCGCGACGGCCCAGACCACGGGCAATTCGCGTTTGGAAACCACGCCACTGACCTGTTGGGCGTTGAGCGCGAGGTCGTCCCCGAGCACTCCGGCGGTCTTGGATGCGGCTTTCTTGGTGAGGATCGCGACATCATCGAGGATGGTGGCGATGTCGTCGAGAAGGGTCAGCAAACTTCCAGCAGGCATGTCGCGATGTTTCGAACAATTGTCCCCGGTGAGGCAAGCCACAAGTGCTCTCAAGCACCGAAGCTTGTGCCCGATCGAGGGCGAGATTTCCACTTCGGCTCAGTCCGCCGATCCGATCAGGTAACTGAAGCCCACGATCGAGGCCACCAGCAACAGCCAGCGCCACCATTGGATGGTCTGGTGGGTGACCCTGAAGCCACCGTTCTGATCCCAGGAGGTGATGCCTTCGCCGCTCAGGCGGTTGTAGGACATGATCGAGGTGATCAGCGTTGCGATGGGTATCCCAAGTCCCTCGCCACGAAGCCAGATGGCGAAGCAACGCGAGAGGCCCTGAAGATAGCTGAGCTTCGATCCATCGCGGGTCCTGATCCTGATCCTCAGAAGGGCCTTGAATGGAGTTGTGCCGAAGACCGTGAGAAAGATGGGTTCCACGAAGTTGTAAATCAGCAGCAAGGCAACCCCGAGAAAGGTGTCGTCCACCTCCGAAACCTCCGGCCATAACCAAAAGCCGACGCCACCGACCAGTGAGCAGAACAGGAGGTAGTCCATGCTGCGGGCCCAGTATCGGGCCCAGGGGCGCACCTGCGGACCGGAGACTTCCTCGTCATCCCAGTTGACCACGGACGATGCGCTGGAGGCCGGCGGTGCGTAGGGAGAAATCTGCAGGCTTTCGATCGACGCGGCCGGCTTCCATTCAGGCATGCCTTCCGTCCAGACCAAGGTGTCGGACGAGAGCTTGCCGGTGGAAAGCAGCTCGCGCAGTTCATCCAGATGGATGGGTCCCCGTTGCTGACCCTTGTCGTTGTAATGCCATCGATCCATAACGAAGAATTCTTACCGAAAGCAAGGATCAGGCCATCCTGGCGCGGGATAAAGTCGATTTTCGCTCAACATGAGGAGGTTGTGGATCACTCCGAGATGGAGCTGGCCTGACCGAACAGCCGTTGGAGCAGCGAGGAACCAACTGTTTGCCCATTGACCCCGCTTGCCTCTCAATACGGAGAAGGGGATTGCATCCCCTCGGCGGAGGCTGGGCCATTCGCCGGGCCCCTGTGAAATGGGCTGCAACTCCCTTCTCCGGATTGAGCTCGGCCCCCCGGCCAACGCCGGCTCGGGGTTTCATCCGAAGAGCGCGCCGACAGAGTCCGTGAGCACGAACACTGGATTTTCGGGACTGACCCGAATGGCACGGGATTAAGCCCGATTTCAGGCGGAGGGGGTGACGGAAAGCCAGCCAAAGTACTGTAGTTGTAGTTGTGAAGCAACAACCCGTATTGGCCAACTTTCCGCCGCACGTCT